>NZ_JBNPON010000002.1:0-128231 GCF_050315195.1 Clostridium sp. SGI.024
TAATAATTAATTCTCTATCTACATTATATACTGTTTTTATTATTTTTTGTTACAATTAATATTCAAATAATATATTTAATTAAATCTTAATATTTTTTTATTTGAACTTTTTATGGTAATTTTTCGTAATATTAACCTAACTATATCTGAGAAGAAAAAAATTATTCAAAATTATTTATATAACAATATTTTATAAAATTATATAAAATCAATAGAGCTGTCTAACCTCCTTTAATTTTACATAGTAAGACAGCTTCATAAAAACTATTTATTTTCTTCTATTAATGCTTCTATTTTAGCTCCACATCTGCTAGCTCCACAAAATCCTGCTCCAGCACAAGTAGCTTCTTTAACTTTTTCAAAAGTATCAGCACCATCTTTTACAGCTTTTACTATTACATCTTTTTCTACACCTTTGCATAAGCAAACTAAATCCATATTTACACCTCAATTTCTAAAATTGTCTCTTTAGTTATTTGTAAAAGAAACATAAAATATTCTAATTCTTTATTATTATATAATATTTTCTCAACATTTAAAAGATATTACTAAAAAATAATTATTCTTTAATTAATTATTTTAGTAATTATAGGTATAGTTATAATAGATAGTAAAGTTGTTATAAATACTACTTTGGCAGAATATTCTTTTTCTTTATTAAAATCTGCTGCAAATATTGATGTCATAGCTGCTGCCGGCATAGCTTGTAAAACTATAATTGTATTTATGACAGTAGTATTATCTTTTATAATTATTTTAATTAGAAAAAGTATTAAAGGTATTATTATTAGCTTTATTAAAGCTTCATAATATATTGAAACCTCTTTAAATACATCCTTTATTCGTACCTTAGATAATATACTACCCACTATTATCATTGAAATTGGTGCAGTCATATCACCTACTATTTTTGTTGTATCTATTAAAAAAGATGGTAGCTTTATATTAAGAAGCATTATAGGAATTCCTATATATACAGCTATTATTGCGGGGTTTACTAAAACTTTTTTTATTTTTTTCTTTGACATCTTATCTGAAAAAATCATAACTCCATAAGTCCATAAGGCTATTGTGAATACCATATTAAATATTGATGTATACACAACCCCCTCTGCCCCATATAAACTATTGATTATTGGGAAGCCTATAAAACCACAATTTGAAAATACATTTGCAAAATGTAGAATTTTTTTCTTTTCACCTTTAAGAGGAAACAAAAATATATAAGAAATAATAGCTCCTAAAGCCATAAAAGTTATGCTATATATAAATGCAGTTAAGACATTTTTTCCCATTCCATCACTAAATTCAAAGCTAAAGGAATTTATAACTAAAAGTGGTAGTGTTACTTCTAATAGTATTCTTCTTAATCCTTTGTTTATTTCTTCATTTATTATGTTCTTTTTACTTCCATAAACACCTATTAATATTATTAAAAATAAAGATATTATTTTATTTAATACAATCATTTTTTACTCCTATATAAATTCTTTATTCTTTCATTATATACTGTTTATTAGTTAAAGTTATATAATAATTTTTTAATAAAGTATTTATTATTATAATTTAGTAGTAATTAAAATATAATTTTACTAATATATTGATAAAGTATTATTTATTTGTTATTATTATAAATATAATTTTTTGTATAAGGGAGTAGTTAGCTCTATTTTGTAAGAGTTACTAAGTCAACATATTGAACAAAGTTCTGGCTTAGTATTAAATAGCGAGACTTATGCGTAGTTTTTCTACGTATAAGTCTCGTTTTGTTTTCTTATAATAATCTATAAGTATAATAGAATCCTAATTTATATTTAGGTTTTTATAATAAATTCTATAATAAAGGAGTACATATCATGAGTTTCATTTCAATTTTTATGACTGGAATAGGATTGTCTATGGATGCTTTTGCTGTTTCTTTGGCTAAAGGTATTTGCTTAAAAGAAAATGAATTAAAATATTCTTTAAGAGTATCCTTATTCTTTGGTGGCTTTCAAGCACTTATGCCTCTACTTGGCTGGTGGGTTGGTAGATATTTTGAAAGCTATATAAAATCCTTTGATCATTGGATAGCTTTTATATTGCTTGCAATTATAGGTGGAAAAATGCTAATAGAAGCTATTAAAGAACTAAAATCTACTGAAGATACAGAAATAGCCGTAGAATGTGAAAGAGATGAATTTTCTTATAAGAAGCTAACTATTTTAGCTATTGCAACTAGTATTGATGCCTTAGCTGTTGGAGTAAGCTTTGCATTTTTAAGTGTTAGCATTATTCCTTCTATAACAATCATAGGAATAACTACTTTTGTATTAAGCTTTTTTGCAGTTTTTCTTGGCAAAAAGCTTGGTGAGTATATGCAAAGCTATGCAGAAATAATTGGTGGAGTTATTTTAATAGGCATAGGAATTAAAATATTAATTGAACACTTAATGTAAATTGTTCAGATGTTAAGAAATTAAAAATGAATAAGATACTTTCATTGAAATTTTTCCGTGAAAGTATCTTATTCATAATACTTAATGTCCCTTATGCTTCTCTTTACGTTTAGCTTGTTTAATTTCATATTTTCTTCTTTCTTCTGCAAGTTTTTCTTCCTTAGTCTTCTTCTTACGATTTACATTAGTAATTTCATGCTGCTCCTTTAATGCTCTCTGAGCCTTTGTTCCAATCACATTTTTCTCTAACTGCCTTTTTATTTCACGTTGCTGTCTTTTAGGATTAACTTTTTTTAATGCCCTATCATTTTCATGAGATTCTTGCTTTGAAAACCTTAATTTATAATAATATTTTATTATAAATTCATAAACTTCTGTATCATTAGGTTCACAACCGAAAGTTGCTTTACTAACCATATATAAATTTTTATCTTCAATTTCAAAAACTCCAATCCAAAAAGGATCATTAAATAATACCGTTAGTTTTACTGATGTTAACACAAATTTTTCCTCCTGATAATTAAAACTCATAAGAGAATGGACAACCCCAGGAGGGCAGGTTACTGCTATATTCCTAATATAGGTTCTGACTACCAACAGAACTGTGTTTTTATCTCTACAAAAGTATTATACTTCTATATTAATAAGCAAATCAATATAGTATAAATTTTAATATTTAGCAATTCCAGTTTATTTTTGCTGGATTAGGCTCATCTACTTTTTGTGATTTTTTTAATATCCTTCTTTATATAAACTATATCTTTTTTAGTTTTAACTTAGAAATCATAAGATATCCAAACATAATCATAAATACTATTACTATAATTTTCATTTCCATATTTACTATTAATGATAATACTGCTAAAACACTTCCACAAATAGTTATTGGTATCCCAGAAAAAACTCCCTCAAAATTACTTATATTATATTTTGCAAGCCTATAACATCCACATATAATATAAAATAACATAATAGCTACACCCATTAAATAATCATTTAATCCATACTTGAAAAATATAAGAAATCCTGGGGCAACTCCAAATGAAATAAGATCTGAAAGTGAATCAAGTTCCTTACCTATTTCACTTGATACATTAAATGCTCTTGCTATTCTCCCATCATATCTATCAATTAACGCTGCTCCAATTATAAAAAGTGCAGCAATTAAATAATATTTATTTATTACTTGAATTATTGACAATATACCAAATGATAAATTTAAAAATGTCAGTATATTAGGAATATATTTCTTAACCATAATTTTCTTCCTTTCAAACTTTAATAATTTTCATTAGATAACTTTTTTATTATCTTATCCCTATAAGTAATCCCTATTACAAATCCAATAACAGCTATAACAGATATTATTATAGTAGTATTATAATCTCTTGCATTTATGTTAGCACCCAAGCTTGCTGATGCCATTATCCAAGGAAGTCTACTTACTATTAAAATAATAAAAAACTTCACAGGTTTTATTGCAGTTAATCCTGCTACATATATCATAAAATCTTTAGGCAAACCTGGTACTATAAAAATTATAAATAGTATAACTTCAAACTTTTTACTATCCATAATATTGGCTATCCATTTTAACTTTTTCTTTTCTATTAAATTTGTAATAAAATCTCTACCTACTAATCTTGTAAAATAGAAAGCTATACCAGAGCCTATAACAAGTCCCATTAAATTATATGTTGTTCCCAATATATTCCCATAAAGATACCCTCCTGCTACTTGAATAGCTTCCCCTGGAATAGGAGCAATTATAGTCTGCAAAGCTTGAAATAATATGAGAATAATCGCACCCATACTCCCCATAGATAAAATATAATTCTTAAACTCTTCAAGTGATACAGTAATTAAAAGTAACTTAGGCGTAAATTTTATTAACAATATAGTTAATAAAATAGTACTTAATATTACTAAAAATTTCATTGTAAACTTTTTATTCAATATTACTTATTCTCCTCTTCCGTAAATTTTAATTTATATTTTCATTTTTATTTTTCATTTCATATATTGCATTCTATAAGAATTATCTTAAATCTTTAATATATCAAATCTTAAGAATTCTTAAGTGACTTATAAAATAATAGATAAAAATCTATTTACTATATATACTAAAATATGAAAGGAGGAAAATTGGCTATATGAAAAATATTTTAATTGCAGATGATAATGATGAAATTAGAGAAATAGTACGAATTCTTTTAGAAAGTGAAGGCTTTAATATATCTGAAGCTATGAATGGTGAAGATGCTGTCAATAAAGTTAATGATGATACAGATTTAATTATTCTTGATATTATGATGCCTATAAAATCTGGTTTTAGAGCTTGTGTAGAAATTAGGGAAAAATCAAGTGCTCCTATTTTATTTCTTACCGCCAAGTCCCAAGATTCAGATAAATGTATGGCTTTCTCAGCTGGAAGTGATGATTTTCTCTCAAAGCCCTTTTCTTATACCGAATTAATCTCAAGAGTTAAAGCATTACTTAGAAGATATTATATATATAAGGGAAAGGAATCCCCTGAAACACCTGATTTTATAGACATAAATGGTTTGAAAATAAATAAAAGTTCTAATCAAGTTTTTATGTACAATGAAGAAGTTATTCTTACTGAAATAGAGTATAGAATTCTTTTATTATTAGCCTCAAATAGAAATAAAATTTTTTCTGCACAAAATTTATATGAAAGCGTATGGAATGAACCATATTTTTATTCAAATAACAATACAGTAATGGTACATATAAGAAATTTAAGAAGTAAATTAGAATCCGATCCTCAAAATCCCAAATATATAAAAACTATTTGGGGAAAGGGGTACAGAATTGAATAGAAAAATTTTTTCTACAAAACTTGAGAAAAAATTAACTTTATCTATAATAATTTCGTTAATTATTTCTTTTTCAATATTTTATTTAGTGAATTCTGTTGGAGAATATATACTCGATAAATATTATGATAAAAGTTCTTTTCTTGAAAATAAAAATACACAAGTGATATCTGACTTTAAATCTTATGTATTAAAAAATAATATATCAATTAATGATCATAAAAAAATTGAAAAGTGGATTCGTGATTATAAATATTATATAGATATTTATATATTTATAAATAATGAGTTAGTGTACAACTCAAATAGATATGCTTCATATTACACCTCTGAAAATTTAAAAATAGCATCTTATATATCAGATAGCTTAGATGATGTTTCTTTTTATGATACAGATGCTAAAGTTTATATAGACTGCTATTTTGAATATAAAGATTATTACATTATTCTTTCTATATCAGTATCTATTGGATTGTTATGCTTTATTATTATTATGCTTACTTTAATTCGCAAGAAAATTTTGTATATAAAAACCATTGAAAATGAAATTAAAATATTAGAAGGTGGAAATTTAAATTATACTATATCTATTGATGGAAATGATGAATTAGGATCCCTAGCAGAAAGTATAAACGAAATGCGAAAGTCTTTTATTGAGAGATTACAAAATGAAAATGAAGCAACATTAGCTAATAGTGAACTAATTACTGCTATATCTCATGATTTAAGAACTCCACTTACGGCATTATTAGGGTATCTTGATATTATAGAATATAAGAAATATAAAACTGCAGAATCTCTTATGCAATATATACATAATAGTCGTGAAAAAGCTTATCAAATTAAATCATTGTCTGATAAACTTTTTGAATACTTTCTAGTTTTCAATAAGAAGAATGATTTAGATTTAGAAACATTTAATGTGACTGAAATTCTCGATCAATTATTTCAAGAAGAAATTTTTATGCTAAGTAATGAAAATTTCATATTTGATTTTATACCCTGCAGCACTATATCTCATTTAGATATGAATCTAATTTCAATGAAACGTGTATTTGATAATATATTCTCTAACCTTTCAAAATATGCTGATAAAACTAAACCTATCAAAATAAGATATTATATTAAAAATCAAGATTTATTTATTATAGTTAAAAATAAAATAAATAAAAATTTAAAATCTGTAAATAGTACTGGTATCGGGCTAAAAACCTGCACTAAAATTATAGAAATGCATAATGGTAATCTATATACTGAAAAAACAGATGATTCATTTTCAATTAATATTAGACTAAATATAAAACCAAGTAACTCATTATATTAATCTTTTAGAGAAGCTTAGTGTTAAGCACCTCTTTAGAATACATCATATTAAAGAAAAATTTAAGATTTTGAAGAGCAATTCTACTCTAAAATTACCAAAGAAACTTTTTCAAAGATTTTTTACTTAAATGGGAGTAGCTAAAGTATACTCCCATTTATCTAAATTATTATACCTTCAAAGCGGTCTATCTCGTTCTGAATAATCTGTGCAGTAAATCCAGTAAAAGTTTCTTTATGCTTCTTAAAATTTCTATCCTACTTTTAATTATTAACTTACTTATTTATCCTTATTTTAATATAATCAAAGTATAGATATTAAAAATAATAGTAGAATTAATTTAAATTCTACTACTAAAAATTAACATCTAACCAATTAGGTATTTTTTTATCTTGCCAAATCATTTTCCCATTATCAAAAGCCATCACCAATTTAGACATTTCAGTATTATCATATATATTAACTTTATTACATATTTTAATTACTTTATTTAAATTCTTCAAAGAATCATAGTATCTTCTTTCTATTGTCTCATCCGGTATTCCATGACCACCTTTGCTTACTCTAAGTGCAACTCTCTCCTTAGCTATCTCAACACTTTCAACTCCAATATAATTCATAGTAACATAAAACCCTTTTTCTTTAGCTAATTTTATATTTCTAATTATACTTTTCCCACATAAAGTAGTTTCTTGATTAAATGATATACCTTCAACTATATATTTCTTTATTAGTTTTACAGCTTCCCTTGCACATTTCATTTGAATATTATTATCTTTCCAAGAACCTATTCTTGCAACCATTTCATCAGTATTTATTCTTTTCTCATCTATATTTTCTTTATAATAAACAGATTCATATATTGAAGTTTTTCCTGCTCCATTAACTCCTGCAAATATAGTATAATTTTTCATACTACTTACCTATAACTTTCATTTGTTCTCTTTGTAATATAATATTAGATAGATTTGCATAGAAATCTCGTTCTTCTTTTGTCTTTGAATCTTGAAATAATTTCATAATATCTTTATATGAATACTTTATAAAAATATCATATAAATTAATATCCTTATTTTCCATAAAAGATACCTCCTAAAAGAAACATATTTATATAAATATTATATATCAAATTTTCTGAGTCATAAACCTACCCTATAATTCTATCCAATCACTTAATTTCTTATATACTCTAAAGCCCCTCTTCTTATACATTTCATATGCAATATTATTCTTTTCTTATTCCTTTACCCAATATTCAATACAATCTTTAGATCTTTCTAAAAATCCATATTGAATTAAAGCCCTTCTTATTGTTACATAGTCTTCATATATTCTTTTTAATATTCTATTTATTTCCTTTTCAGAATATTTCTTTCCAACATTAAAGTTTTTAGTTATCTCTTCTAATAATATAATTTTTTTCTTTTCTTTAGATGGATAACTTTTCAATCCCCCATTTTCATCTAAATAAGTATCTATAACCTTAATTTTTTCTTCCTTAGTTATATTAAATCTATCATCTAAGGTTGTTGCTCCTTTGTGCGGATCACAAATAAAATCTTCTTCTAACATGTTTATCTCTTTATTTGTATTCTTAGAAAGTAAATTCATAGTTGCTAAAAATAACTTAGCTTGTTTTTCTCTTTCTCTTAATTTATATCTATGGTTTCTAATAGTCGAATTTGCTACCCCTAATTTTGATGCTATTTCTTTATCTGTTAGTCCTAAGGCCATTAATTCAATTACTGATTTTTGAGATAATGAGATTCCTGTATAATTTGAATTCATATTTAATAAATAACTTAACATAGACTGATGCTTTTCTTTAATATGAAGCTCTGCTGTTTTTTTTGCATCATATAGATTTCCATCTACTTCATATATTCTTCCTTTTATAAAGCTTTCTTCACAAATTATACATTTTACTTCCTCTTCTGTTTCAATAAATCCTCTTTCAGTTTCTTCAATGGACGCATTCCAAAAAAATTCATTTTCCATAATTATAACCTCCATAAAATTCTTTTAAATAAATTTTACATCTTTATCCTATATTTGTCTATATATTAGCAAACTTTATTTTATTTCGTTTGTATTTTTTTATTTTGAAATATTGTTTTTAATATATAGATTTTTAGTATTAATAATTACTGAATTATATATACTAAAGTATATAAAGTTTAGTACTTGGAGGTATATAAATGCATAATAAATATAATGATCTTTTTGATATTTTAGTAAGATCTTATTATGAAGGAAATTTTGACGATACTCTTTCTAACGTTATGGTATGCCATGAGGTTTCTCCTCAGGAAACCTTTAAAATTATTACATCCCTATGTGGAGTGTCTTTGGAATTTGACAACAATTACGTTTATAATATAAAAAAAGCAATTACTAATTATGCTGTTAATAAGAAGTTTATAGAAAAATTAGATAGTTGTAATATTAATTGTAAGGAAAATAAAGATAAAAAATTCAATTGTCAAGCAGCTTGTCCATTCGATGCAATTTTATATGATTATAACAACAAATCCACATATATAAACTATGATTTATGTGTTGGCTGTGGATTATGTATAGATTCTTGTAAGGATGGTAAACTTTTAGATAAAATAGATTTTATTCCAATTGCTGATTTAATTAAAAATAATAAAACTGTTATAGCTGCTGTTGCTCCTGCAATCACTGGACAGTTTGGTGAAAATGTATCTCTAGATCAATTAAGAGCTTCATTAATTAAGATTGGATTTAGTGATATGATTGAAGTGGCTTTTGCTGCTGATATGCTTACAATAAAAGAAGCTGTAGAATTTAATAAACATGTAAATGGACCAGATGATTTAATGATAACTTCTTGTTGCTGTCCTATGTGGGTTGGAATGCTAAAAAGAGTATATAAAGAATTAGTTCCTGACCTTTCTCCTTCTGTTTCTCCAATGATAGCAGCAGGAAGAATTATAAAAAAATTAAATCCTAAGGCAAAAGTAGTATTTATTGGACCATGTATAGCTAAGAAAGCTGAAGCAAAAGAAAAGGATTTAGTTAATGATATAGATTTTGTATTAACCTTTCAAGAGCTAGATAATATTTTTAAAGCTTTAGAAATAGACCCTTCTAAATTGGAAGGTATACCAACTAAAGATTATGCTTCAAAGGGTGGAAGGTTATATGCACGTACTGGCGGAGTCTCTATAGCAGTAAGTGAAGCTATAGAAGAATTATATCCTGATAAATCCAAACTTTTCAAGTCTGCTAAAGCAGAAGGAGTTAAGGAATGTAAAGATATATTAAATAAAGCATTAAGTGGAGAAGTAAAGGCTAATTTTATAGAAGGAATGGGCTGTATTGGTGGTTGTGTTGGTGGTCCCAAAGCCCTTATTGCTAAAGAACAAGGAAAAATTTATGTTGATAATCTAGCTTACAATTCTCCAATTAAGGTTGCCACTCATAGTAATACAATGGATGAGGTTTTAGAAAAACTAAATATAACTTCTCTAAAAGACTTTGAATATGATAAAAAGACTGAAATATTCCATAGAAATTTTAATTAAATTTACTACTATCATATTATGATTATTTTCTTTAAAATCTCCTTCTACTAAGTAATTTAAAGTAGAAATTCAGAGTAATATCTATTTTTCTATTATTAGCATAGATGTATTATTTATCATATCTTATAATGTAAAAATATTATAGGAGGAAATATTTAATTTGGATACCTTAAGTGTTTGTATTATAGCTAAAAATGAAGAAAGTAATTTAATAAGATGCCTAGAAAGCATAAAAGGTATTGCAGATGAAGTAATATTAGTTGATACAGGTTCTTTTGATAAAACAATAAGTATTGCTGAAAAATATAATGCTAAAATAATAGAATTTCCTTGGGAAAAAAATTTTAGCACTGCAAGAAATAAAGCTTTAGAGATGGCTACTAAAGATTGGATATTA
The DNA here is from genome assembly GCF_050315195.1 of Clostridium sp. SGI.024. Classification (NCBI taxonomy): domain Bacteria; kingdom Bacillati; phylum Bacillota; class Clostridia; order Eubacteriales; family Clostridiaceae; genus Clostridium; species Clostridium sp. SGI.024. The sequence continues at coordinate 10,548 of NZ_JBNPON010000002.1, forward strand.
TGCCTTGATTGTGATGAGGCATTAGATATTTCTCAAGTATATGAAATAAAAAGAAAACTTAAAAATTCTAAGAACTTAGGATTTAGATTAAAATTAGCAAATGTTATTGATAATAAGTTATATAATGGAAAACATATTCTAAGAATAATTAGAAATAATTCTGGATTTTATTACTCTGGAAAAATTAACGAAAAACTTATGAATTCAATATATAAAGATTTCCACAATAATGAAATACTTAATTTAGAATACTTTCTATATAATTATGGATTTGATTACAGTAGAAAAACCTTAATAGAAAGATGTAACAGAAATATAGATATATATTTATCCTTTAATAAAGAAGAAATAGATTTTCTTTATTATTACTATATAGGTAACGAATATTATCTATTAAAAAAATATAACACTGCAGCTAATTACTATATTAAAGCTCTTAATTTAAATGATAATGCTTATATAAATAGTTATATAACACTTTTATTAGTTAAATCCTATTACTTAATTAAAAAATATAATAAAGCCATCTTAATAGGTGAAAGCTTTTCTATAAAATATAACTTAATAAGAGAACTATATTTCTTTTTAAGTGAATCTTATAAGATGCTTGAAGAGTTTGATGTATCTAAGGAATATTTTAAGATTTATTTAAGTAATACTCCAAGCCAATACTCTTACTTTTTCAATTTGATTAATAATTCTTCTAAAAATCTAATTCCAGAATTTTTTGGTTTTTCAATAGATAATTTAAGCATTACTAAATAAAATAGAAGATAGATATTATATTTGTTGCCACATAATAAACTTCTAATCACCAAAATACAATATCTATCTTCTTCTATACCTAAGTAATGGGAGTATTATAATAAAGCTCTTAATAATAAAAATGACCGAATAACCAATAATATATGGTTATTCGATCATTTAAAATATTTGAAAAGATAATCATAAATTTATTAAAATTTTTGAAGACCTTTCCAAGTAGTATTGATATATACTTAATATCAATACTGTTAAGCTATTGTTCTTTTCTTTTTTCTAGAATTTGTTCTAATACATTTAATCTTGTTTTGCCAAGTATTTGCTTCGGTTTTTTAGCTATCTCATTGTCCTTGTAAAACTTATTTTTATTAGCTTGTACAACCATATAGATTTTTTCTTCTAATGCTTCATCTTCGATGTTGCCTTCGAAGTAATCATCTATGTAGTTTCTCAATGCATAGCTCAGTTCTTCTTGATTTTTATAATATAGTCTGATTCCACCCTTATTCACTATATACTCCTCCCTATAAAATCTACTTTTTAAATATATTTTATACCAAATATATCTTATATACAACCTGTATTAATATACTAAATTCTTACTTAATTATTAAATGTATCTATTTTCCACATTTTTCTTTCAATTATCTTCGTTTTTAAAAAAAATATACAAAAAATATTTAAAAAATGTGTTGACAAATTATTAATTAATAATTATTATTAATACATAGAAATTATTAGAAATAGGGAGGAAAAATTTATGTCATTAATAGGAAAAAAATTAGAAGACTTTAAGGTTCAAGCTTACCACAATGGTAACTTTGTAGAAGTATCAAATGAAGATGTTTTAGGAAAGTGGGGAATATTCTTCTTCTATCCAGCAGACTTCACATTTGTTTGCCCAACAGAATTAGGAGATTTAGCTGATCACTATGATAGCTTTAAAGAAATAGGAGCTGAAATTTATTCAGTATCAGAAGATTCACATTTTGTTCATAAGGCATGGGCTGATACAACTGAAACAATTGGAAAGATTAAATATCCAATGTTAGCAGATCCAACTGGTAAGTTAGCAAGATTCTTTGAAGTACTTATCGAAGAAGAAGGAATGGCTTTAAGAGGAACATTTATAGTTGATCCAGATGGTGTAATTCAAGCTTACGAAGTTCACCAAAACGGAATTGGTAGAAATGCTGAAGAATTACTTAGAAAAGTTCAAGCTGCTCAATTCGTAAGAGAACATGGAGATCAAGTTTGCCCAGCTAACTGGACTCCAGGAGATGATACATTAGTACCAAGCTTAGACTTAGTTGGAAAACTATAATATAACATGGTGCTTTGGCACACTGTAAAATTTAGCGAGGAAACTCGCTATTTTTTTAACAGACTAATCAATAATAATTATTAAATAATAATAGAATATTCAAATATATATTTATTTCATTTTATAAAGGAGGATTATATGAACAAAAACATTTATGATTTAGTTATAATTGGTGGCGGTCCTGCTGGTTTATCTGCTGCTTTATATGCTGGAAGAGCAAAGCTTAGAACATTACTACTTGAAAAAGAACATACAGGTGGTCAAATTACAACTACTGCTGAAGTTGTAAACTATCCTGGTATAGTTAAAACAAGTGGTGCAGAAATGACTTCCCAAATGCGAATTCAAGCAGAAAATTTTGGTGTTAAATTTCAAACTGCTGATGTTACTGATGTGGATTTTAATGGTGATGTTAAGACTATTAAAACAAATGTAGGTGATATTCAAGGAAGATCTGTAATTATAGCTACAGGTGCATCACCAAGAAAATTAGGTTTCCCTGGTGAAATCGAATATGGTGGTAGAGGGGTTGCCTACTGCTCAACATGTGATGGTGAATTCTTTAAAGGTTTAGAAGTCTTAGTAATAGGAGCAGGTTTTGCAGCTGCAGAGGAAGCTATCTATTTAACTAGATTTGCTAAGAAAGTAATAATAATTGCTAGAGAACCTGATTTTACTTGTGCAAAATCTATTGGAGATAAAGTTAAGGCTAATAAAAATATAGAAATAAGATTTAATACTGAAGTTGTTGAAGCCGTTGGTGATGATGTATTAAGATCAGTAAAATTAATTAATAATGTAACTAAGGAAACTTCTGTATATTATCCTCCAAAAGAAGATGGAACATTTGGTATATTTGTATTCGTTGGATATCAACCACAAACTGATATCTTTAAGAACAAAGTTGATATGGACAAATGGGGATATATACTAACTGATGAAAATATGAAAACTAATGTAGATGGTGTTTACGCTGCTGGTGACTTAAGACCTAAGATGCTAAGACAAGTTGTAACTGCAGTAGCTGATGGTGCTATTGCTGCAACAGATGCTGAAAAGTACGTAGCTTCACAAAAAGAAAGACTTGGAATAGTTGATGAATATGTAGAAGAAGAAAAAGTTGAAGAAAAGAAAGAAACGCAAGTAGCTTCTAATATAAAGCCTGGTAAGAGTGCATTATTAAATGATGCTTTAAGAAAGCAAATTCAAGGAGTTTTAGCTAGATTTGAAAATAATATATCTTTAGTTTCAATTGTAGATGAAAATAATAGTAAATCTATTGAACTAAGAGATTTAATTTTAGATATAGCTGACTTAGGTGATAAAGTTAATGCAGTTATATATAAAAAAGGTGAAAATCCTGAAATTGAAGCTAAGGTTAACGCAAATAGATTCCCTATAGTGGCTATTTTAAATAAAGATAATGAATATACCGGTGTTAAGTTCCATGGTGTTCCAGGTGGACATGAATTAAATTCATTCCTTATAGCTATGTATAATGTAGCAGGTCCTGGTCAAGAAATTAACCCTACTATATTAAATGATATTAAGTCTATAGATAAGAAAATAAATATTAAAGTTGGAGTATCACTTTCTTGTCATGTATGCCCTGATGTAGTTATGGCTGCACAAAGAATAGCAATAGAAAACCCTAATGTTGAAACTGAAATGTTAGACTTATCTAACTTCCCTGATTTAAAGGATAAGCATAAGATAATGAGTGTGCCAGCTATAATAGTAAATGACGAAAAAGTTTACTTTGGTGGTAAGAAGCTTGAAGAAATAGTAAACCTATTAAAATAAGTATTATCATTATATATTTATAATAAAAAATAGTAGCTAACCAATTGAATCTGGTGCTACTATTTTTTCTATTATTCTTATGTTTATATACTATACTACATAATTATAGTACTATTCTAAATTATAATTATTTAAATTTAATATATATCAGAAAATTCAATATTAATAATGTTATTAATTTTTATAATTTCTAAAGAATAAACCTATATGAGTAGATTTACTTAAATTCTTCTCTGTCATATAGGTTTAATACAGTTATTTATTATGCTATTATTTTAGATGCTAATTTTTCTTTTTTTCTTTTTTCTGTTTCATCTACTACTACAGCTGTAACTGCTGTTCCTGTTACATTAGTTAATGTTCTCATCATATCTATAATTGCATCTACTGCCATTACCATAGCCATACCTTCTATTGGTAATCCAGCTGTTGATAATACTACAGTTGTTGACATAGTAGCTGCTCCAGGAACTCCTGCTATACCAATTGATGAAATTATTGTAGTCACTACTATTAGAATATAATGATACATTGTTAAATCTACTTTAAATACATTTGCTACAAATATAGCTACTATAGCTGGATATAAACCACCACAAGCATTCATCCCCATTGTTGATCCAAGTGGAGCTACAAAGCTTGCAACATTTCCAGAAACCTTAGCATTTTCTACTAAAGTCTTAATAGTAACAGGTAATGTACCATAACTACTTTGACTTGTAAATGCTACTACTTGAGCTTCTGATATATCTTTAAAGAATTTTAATGGATTCTTTCTTGCAACTAAAGCTACTAATGGTGTATGAACTAATAGTATTTGTAATATACATGCTATATAAACGGCTACTACAACTAATAATAATGATTTTATTGTATCTATTCCATTTTTTGCTGCTGCTGTTGCTATTAAAGCAAATACTCCATATGGTATAAATTTTAATATTATCCTAGTAATACTTAATACTAACTCATAAGCTGATAATATAAAATCTTTAAAAGCTTTAACCTTTTCTGGATTCTTATTATCTTCAATAACTAATGCTACTGCTATAAATAATGAAAAAATAACTATTGGAATTATTTGATTATTCACCATTGATGCTACAGGATTAGATGGTAGGAAATCTAAAATAACCTTTGAAAAAGCTGGTATTTCTTTTGGAGTAAATCCTTCTACACCAACATAATTTAAACCATATCCTAAATTAAATACTCTTCCTATAATTAATCCTATTATTGTTGCAAGTCCTGTTGTTCCTAATAATATACCTATAGTTTTAAGACCTATTGATTTTAAAGTATCTAAATTTTTAAGTCTAATTATGCTTGTTATTATTGATACCATAACTAATGGTACAACTATCATTTTAATTATTGATATATATCCCTTACCTACAACTTCAAGGTAAGCAAGATTTTCCTTAAAAACTGCTCCTAAAATTAAACCTATTGTTAAAGCTGTTAAAGTTGCATAAGAAAACTTTCCAGTCTTTAATTTTACTAAATAAATAACATAAAATCCTACTAATGATAGTACTATTGCTAAAATTAAATTGAAACTAATATTAATATTCATATTTCCCTCCTACTTTTAATTAATTTTATAATTACAATATAAATTATTAAGATTTTAAAAGAAGAACAAAAAAACTCCTGCCCTGTTATACAGAGGCAGAAGTCTAACTTCCACGGTTCCACTCTGATTAGATATAAAATATCCATCTCGTCATCGGTACTAAAGATACCTAGTCTCTATAATGGGAGAACCCATAATCCCCTACTTAGTTTCAAGGATTAAACTCTAAGATGCACTTCATTAATACAATTATAAGCTATTCCAGCAAACTAGCTCTCTCTAAAATAATTGATATTAATTACTTCTTCTCTTCATCGTCATTATTCATATCGGAATACTATGTTTTAATTATAGCATTATATTATTCATTGTCAATATATAAATTAAACATTCAAAATAAATATTTTTATAAATTCATAAAGAATAAAAAATAAGAAGATGCAAAAACATCCCCTTATTTAAACAATAGTTAATAATGCATTATAAATTATTTTAGGTATTTATCTACATTATTTATAGTTACTTTAGTATGTGGTATTTTCTTATATTTCTCTTTTTCCATATCACTAATATCTTCTAAAGACTTCCCTTGTGCTACATCTATTGCTATTTCAAAAATAGCTTCTGCTTGAGCCACTGAATCACTTATTACAGTTCCATTCATTTCTTTATTCTTTATTGACTCCATAGCCTCTTTTATTCCATCTACACCAACAACTATGGGTTTCCTAATTAAATCACTATTTGAATTTATTGCATGAATAGCTCCTAATGCCATACCATCATTATTGCTAAATACTACTTCTATTTTATCTCCAAATTCTTTAATCCATTGAGTCATTTTACTATTTGCCTGATCACTTTGCCAGTTAGCACTATCATCTGCTAATTTTTCTAACTGTATACCTTTTTCATTTAGAGATTTGATACAATACTCTGTTCTTATAAGTGAATCTTGATGACCTGGCTCTCCTTCAAGCATTACATATTGAATTATTCCGTCTTTATTTTTATCATAAAGCTCCTTATTAGAATTCCACTGTTCTGCAACAATATCTGCTTGTAATCTTGCTGACTGTTCTGCTTGGGCTCCAACATAATAAACTTTATTCCATCTATTCATATCTTCTTCTACAGGTTCTCTATTAAAGAAAATTATAGGAATATCTGCATATTTTACCTTATCTATTATTGTAGCTGCCGCTGTTCTATCAACTAAATTAACACATATTACATCATAATCTTGATTAATAAACTTATCAACTTGATTTCCTTGATTTAAAGTACTCCCCTTTGCATCTAAAGTTTCAAGTAAAATTTTAAAGTCATAATTACTTCCATTTTTCTTAACTATTTCTTCTAAGTTACTTGAAATTGTTGAGATAAAAACATCATCTTGCTTATATAATGTTACTCCAATTTTTATTTCTTCTTTGGATTTAAGCTTTCTATCTTTAGCACACCCAACTACTAAAGTAGAAATAATTATTAAACTAAGCATATTGAAAATCTTCTTACACTTTATCAAAATACCCTCCCATTAATAAATCCTTACTATAAAACTTTTTTATAGATTTTCTTAAATTATTCTATTAGGTATAAAATCATTATCTAACAATTGGAAATAAGATTTTTTGATTTTCCTTAGAGTACATATTTCCACTATTTATCAAAGTGGATTCAATATTAATTTTATTATCTAACTCTTTATTTTTTATTCTATATACAGCAGTTTTTACACTTAAATATCCAACATTAAACTCATTTTGTATTTCAATTCCATCTATTATTTTTTCTTCTATTAAAGAAATTATGGCACTTGTTCTTCCTATTCCATATAGTTCAATATCAGACTCTACATTAGTATTGCTAAGCGCATTTTTCTTAACTTTCCCAATAGTTTCTAAAACATTTGGTTCAAAGGCTACTAAAACTTGTGATTTATTATCTAATAATATAGTTTTAATTTTACTATATAGCTTTGAATCATCTAATGGCATTTCCATTACTTCATAGGTGTTCTTGCCTTTATTTATTTCATCTATAAATCCATTGTATCTCTCATTTAAACTACTATATTTATAGTTACTCTTAGCAATTATAATATGATTTCTAGTATTTCCATTCCTTACTACCTCTTCTGCTAATTCTTGACCTAATTTATAATTATCACAAGATATATAAGGTATATTTTCTTTTGTGTCTATTTTAGATTCAAATAACACTATTGGTATTTTTTTATTAATGCTTTCTATTAAATCTACTAAATCTGTGTAATCTGCAGGAGATATAATTATGGCATCTGTTCCTGAATCTATTTGCCTTTGTAAATACTCCTTTTGTTCCTCAACATTATTTTCATCAAGTAAAGATATAACTCTAAGATTCACATTCATTTCTGAAGATGCTTGATTCATTCCAGCCTTCATTACACTCCATTCTTCAGTATTTTTTCCTCTAATTATTACAGCAATATCATAAACTAAAACTTCTTTTTTCCAACCTTCTTTAATTAATATTAGTGAGGATACTAATACAGATAAAAATAAAATAAATAAAACTATTTTTTTCTTTATTCTCATTACTTATCCTCCTTAATACTATTAAATTCTACAGATGGCATATGAATTCTAATTGTTGTTCCTTCATCTGGTTCACTATAAATCTCTAAGCCATAATCACTTCCAAAATATAGCTTAATCCTCTGATGTACATTATTTAATCCTATTCCAGATCCTTTCTTTTGAATATTATTACTTTTTTCAGTTAAAAGCTTGTCTGCTACTTCCTGAGGCATTCCTAATCCATTATCAATTATATCTATATACAAATCTTCACCCTTTTTATAGGATTTTACTAATATATCTCCATCACCATTCATATATTCCATGCCATGATATATAGCATTTTCTATAAGTGGTTGAATTATTAATTTAATACTAGTTAAATTTAAAGTATCCTCATCTGCTTCTATACTATAAATAAATTTATTTTTATATCTTATGCTTTGTATAGTTAAATAATTTCTAGCATGTTCTAATTCATCTTTTACTGTAATTATATTTTTACCCTTACTTAAACTTATTCTAAAAAATCTAGCTAAAGCAGTAACCATAACTATTGCCCCATCATAATTTTCATTTTCTATCATCCAAATTATTGAGTCTAAAGTATTATAAAGAAAATGTGGATTAATTTGTGCTTGTAATGCATTTAATTCACTCTTTCTTTTTGACTCCTGCTCTACCATTATATTTTTCATAAGTAAATTCATCTGATTTACCATTGATTTTATTGCTTTAGTTAAATGCTGAATTTCATAAGAACCACTTTCAGATATATTTAAGTTTTCAACACCATTTTCAAATTCTTTAACAGCCTTTTCTAAATCTTTTATAGGATTAGCTATTCTTGATGACACAAACATATTAATTGATATTAACGTAAATATTGCAAAAATCATAATAAATATTGCAAAAACTCTAAATTCATAATAGCCTGCAGTAACATCAGACATTGGTGATATAGCAACTAACTTCCAACCTGTATATCCAACTGTTTTAACTGTAACTAATCTATTACTTCCTTCAAATTTTTCTATATGATTACCATCTTCATATTTAGCTGCTTCCTTATTATTTTCAGTTGTTAAATTTGAATAAATTAACTGTTGCCTAGGATGATAAATTATCTCCCCATCTCTATCTATAAGATATACATATCCATTTTTACTTACTTCAACATTTTTACAAATTTGCTCTATTCCACTGAAGTTCATATCTACTAAAAGCACACCACTGCTTATTTTCCTTTTATTTGTTATCTCAACTGCTCTACTTAATGAAACTACCCATGTATATTTATAGTCAGGATCATAAAATAAATTTTGAACATGAGGAGTTGAAAAATGTAAATTTTCTTTTCTATTTTTTGCATTTTTAAACCAATCATTAATTCTAGGATCTATGTTTTTTTTCAGCTGTTGAAGTGGATAAGACTCTATTATTTCACCAAATTCAGAAAATAAAGTTATACTTATTAAATTATCTTTATTGGCTTCATATATTAAGTCCATTTCCTTTTCTATATTCTCTACTGACATATCAGTCTTCTTAATTGCCCTATAATAAATGGTGTCAGAAATTTTCATCATATTCCTTAAATAGCTATCTAAATTTAAATTAACTTGCTCAATAATTGTTTGGTTATTCTTTGAAACCATTTCTTCAGTAGAGTTAGAAAATCTTAAATATAATGCTCCTCCCACTACTATCATTCCAATAACAGCAACTATAGTAAAGGATATTGAAATTATATATTTAATGCTGGCCTTCTTATAATAATTATTAACTTTATCCTTAATAAATTTAAACATAATAATTTTCTCAGTTCTTTCTATATCTAGATGGTGATATTCCAAATTTTTTCTTAAATACGTAACTAAAATAATTTGCTTCCTGATATCCAACTTTTGTTGCTATTACATATGTTTTATCATCTGTTGTATTTAATAATTTTATAGCTTCTTCAAGCCTTATATCTGTAAGATAGCTTACAAAACTCATATCTGTTTCTTTTTTAAATATAGTAGAAAAGTATGTTGGACTTACATGTAAATTTAAGCATAGCTTTTCTACAGATAATTCATCATCATTGTAATTATTTTTTATATATTCCTTAGCTTTTTCGACTAATATTTTAGATGAATTAACTCTTTCCTTCTTAATTATTTCATTTAATAATATAGATTTCTTTACAAACCATTTTTTAATTTCTCCAATTGAATTAAATCCATCTAAATAAGTGTAAAAGTTAAATTCCTCTCCAAAAATCTTATTAACTTCTATATTATAACTTTGTAGTAACTTAACTATTGATATAAGAACCTCCATTAAATATATTCTATACTTCTCTATTGATACTCTGGATTCTTCTATCTTTTTGAATATATTTTCCACTTCTATTTCTATTTCTTCTTCGCTTGAAAGCTTAATTGAATTTAAAAATTTAATTTCTTCTTGATCTTCAAATTGAAGTTGTATAGAATTATCTGGTTCAACATCATCAATAAAAATAGACTTTCCAATTCCTACTATTGGTCTATAAGCTAATGCACTTTGTGCTGTTCTATAAGAAAATCTTATTTCATTAATATCCTGATATATTCTTCCTATTCCAATAGATATTGAACTGCTAAATACACATTCAAAAATCTTACACACTTCATTCAGTCCTTTTATAACATTAATCATGTTATCCTTTTCATTAAAAGATAATAAAATTGCTATTTTATCTAAATAAGGAAAGCTAATAAAATTACAATAACTTTTCAAAGTATCATCTACAATATTCTTAAGGGATATTAAAACTAATCTATTTTCTTCTTTTCTAATTAAATCATCAATATTTATTAAGGCTATACTTAAATATTTATTTATAAAATCTAGCCCTAGCTTTTTTTCATTTTCTTTCCATTGTTCTTTAGTAACTCTACCTTCTAAAGCACCTATTAATAATTGTTCTCTTATTACTGGTATGCTTTCTAAATAGTGCTTTTCAAGGACTTCCATATTTCTCTTATCATTATATTCTTTATCTAATGTTTCTTTTAATCTTTTTAATACCTCTATAAGCTCAATAGAATTAATAGGCTTTAAAACATATTCTACTACATTTATTTTAATTGCTTGATGTGCATATTCTAAATCATCTGAACCTGAAAAAATAATTATTTTAGTTGATGGCATTAAATCAACTACTTTTTTACCAAGCTCCAAACCATCCATAAAGGGCATCTTTATATCTGTCATTATTACATCTGGATGAAGTTTTTCCGCTAATTCTAAGGCTTCTTGTCCATTTTCTGCATCTCCTACAACTAAAAAACCATTTTCTTCCCAATTAATCTTCTTAATTACTCCAAGTCTAATTTCCTCTTCATCATCTACAATCATTAACTTGTATAACCCCATAAATACCTCCTATAAATAATATAGAATTACTTTTATAATTTATGTATTATAAATACTTATTATTAAAATTTATTATATCATACTTCTTTAAACATTTTCATAAATATTTAAATACAAAAAAGGAGATAAATATCATATTCCTTGCTACTTATAATAAGCTTTAAATAGCAGGCATATAATATTTATCTCCTTATACACTTAATATAATAATTACTGATTTCACTGGTAATTATGAAAGTTATTCCTAAAGTATTTTTTATTTTATACTAATATCCCAATTATCAATGACAAGAAAATTAAAATAAATAATACTACTATAATCTTGTCCATAGTTTTTACTGATACATCTAGATTTCCATAAAGTGTGTCTCTCATAGACTTTTTAGGCATTTCTTCCTTCTTTGTCTTTATATCTTCACTTTCCATAACAATACTTTCCTTTATTATTTCTTTGCTATATATTTTCTTACATCTAATGAAACTGCAACTATAATTATCAACCCTCTAATTATATATTGCCAGTATGCATTTACACCTATGAAGTTTAGTCCATAGTTTATTACTTGAAGTAATACTGTTCCTAATAAAACTCCAGGAATTGTTCCAATACCTCCAGTAAATGAAACACCACCAACTACACAAGCAGAAATTGCATCTAATTCATAGTTAAAACCAGTACTAGTTGTAGTTGAACCTGCTCTAGCAGCTTCTAAAAATCCAGCAAGTCCATAAAGTACTCCTGATATTATAAATATGAACATTATATTCTTAACTAAGTTAACACCTGAAACAGCTGCTGCTTCTGGATTTCCCCCAATTGCAAACATATTCTTTCCAAGCTTTGTTTTATTCCATACAAACCACATAATAGCTGCAACAATTGCAAGATAAAATACTAAGTATGGAATTTCTATACTTCCTAATCTTAAATATCCATTAACAAAGGCTGTGTATCTTTCATCTAAGTTAGCAACAGGTTGTGCTCCTAGTGGTGGCCTATCAATATACAAGCAAGATGCACCATAAGCTATAAGTTGAGTTCCCAGAGTTATAATAAATGCATGTACTTTTAATTTTGCAACCCCAAATCCATTAATTGCTCCAAATATTCCACCTATTAATATAGCTAAAAACATTGGTACTATCAAAGGTAATGCTTTTAAGTTAGGATACATTCTAGCAGCATATGTTGTTGATTGTAGTAATGATGCTGATACAATAGCTGTAAATCCTAAAATACGTCCTGCTGAAAGGTCAGTTCCTTGAAGAACTATTAATCCTGCAACCCCAAGTGCTAAGATACCACGGGTTGATGCTTGACTTAAAATATTAGTAAAATTCTTTAATGAAAGGAAGCCTGGTTCCTTTATAACAAAGAAAATTATCATTATAAACAAAACTATATATAATGCATAATTAAGTAAGAAATTTTGTAATGATTCTTTATTAAATTTAACTTTATCCATAGGTTCCACCTCTATCCTAAATATATTTAGCAGCCATAGTCATAATATCTTCTTGTGTTAATTTATCTGCGTCACTAATTCCAGCTACTTTACCATTTGACATTACTAGTATTCTATCGCAAATCCCTAATAGCTCTGGCATTTCAGATGATACAACTATAACACCTTTCCCCTTATTTGCTAGATCTATAATAAGTTGATATATTTCATATTTAGCACCAACATCTATCCCTCTTGTTGGCTCATCTAATAATAATATTTCTGGGTTAGTTAAAAGCCATCTTCCTATAATTACTTTTTGTTGATTTCCTCCTGATAAGCTTCTAATTAATGTTTTTTGACTTGGAGTCTTAACCTTCATACTATCTATTGTCCATTTAGTGTCTTCAGTCATCTTCTTATTGTCTAATACACCATATTTACTGTATCTATCTATATTAGCAATCATAGTATTAAACTTAATATCAAGCTGTCCAAATACCCCTGTTGCTCTACGTTCTTCTGTTAATAAAGCAAAGCCATTTTTTATTGCCTTACGAGAATCACTATTTTCTACCTTTTTACCATTAAGTATTAATTCCCCTTCACTATGTTTAGCTATTCCAAATATTGTTTCTAACAATTCAGTTCTCTTTGAACCTACTAATCCTGCAATACCAAGAATTTCTCCCTTTCTTAATTCAAAGGATACTTCTTTAATTGAAGGTTGATAAGCACCAGTTAAATTTTTAACTTCTAATATTATATCTTCAGGTTTATTTGTCTTAGGTGGAAATCTATTAGTTAAATCACGTCCAACCATTAACTTTATAATCTTATCAGTTGTAAGATCCTTTGCTGGAATTGTATCTATCCACTTACCATCACGCATAATTGTTACATCATCAGAAATTTGAAGAATCTCTTCCATCTTATGAGAAATATATATAATACCGCAGCCCTTGTCTCTTAATTTATTTATAATTTTAAATAAATGATTTACTTCTTCATTTGTTAATGAAGATGTAGGCTCATCCAAGACTAATATTTTAGCATTATATGAAACTGCCTTTGCTATCTCAACCATTTGCCTTTGAGATACAGAAAGTTTAGCCATCTTTATTCTTGGATCAATATCTATATCTAATTCATCTAGGATTTTTTTTGTTTCATCATACATACTCTTTTCATTTACTATGCCAGATTTTCCAGGGTATCTCCCAAGCCATATATTATCCATAACATTTCTTTGTAAAACTTGATTTAACTCTTGGTGAACCATTGCAACTCCGTTATCCATTGCTTGCTTTGGATTAGAAAATTTACTTTTTTCCCCTTCTATAAATATCTCTCCGTTATCTTCAATATAAACCCCAAATAAACATTTCATTAACGTAGATTTTCCCGCTCCATTTTCTCCCATTAAAGCATGTACAGTTCCTGGCCTTACTTTCAATTGAACATTATCTAATGCTTTGACGCCTGGAAACTCCTTACAAATATCTATCATTTCAAGAACATATTTTGTATCTGCCATATCTTATTCACCACTTTTCAATTATTTATTAAAGGAGCTGTCTAAGCAGCTCCAATCTGAAAATATATTTATTTTATATTCTGCAACAATTAATCTACTTTTTTATTTAGTATATTCTTGATATGGAATACGTACTGCAACTCCACTATCATCAAATTTATATGAAGTTCCATCTATAGCAGTCTTACCAGCTGCTAAGTTCATTCCTGTATCATATAATGCCTTAGCCATTCCTTTAGCATCTTGTAAAACTGATCCTGTCATAAAGCCTTTAGCTATTAAATCTTGAGCTGCTGCTGTAGCATCAACACCTACTACTGGAATAGTTTTTGCTTTATCACCATTGTTATATCCTTGAGCTTGTAATGCTGCTATAGCACCTTGTGCCATACCATCGTTATTAGCTATTACAGCTTCAATCTTGTCACCAAATTTTGAGAACCATGCTTCAGTTGCATTTTGAGCTAAAGCTTGATCCCAGTTACAAACTTGAAGTGCTAATTCTTCTGTTTTAATTTTATTATCATTTAAAGTAGAAACTGAGAATTGAGTTCTTGCAACTGCTTCTGGATTATCAGGTTCACCCTTTAACATAACGTATTGTAAAACTCCGTCTCCATTCTTATCTATAGCTTTTGAATCTTTATTCCATAAATTTGTAAGAATTTTTCCTTGCATAACTCCAGCTTCTTTTGCATTAGTTCCAACAAATATAGCTTTATCATATGCCTTTATTGCAGTAGCTGCTGGTTCTCTATTAAATAATACTACTGGCTTTTTAGCTGCTTTAATCTTATCTATTACAGTTGGTGCAGCACCTGTATCAACTAAATTAACTAATAATAAATCTACATCCTTTTGTAATAATGTATCTATACTATCATTTTGAGTAGCTTGGTCACCTTTTCCATCATAAAAAGTAAATTCAACTTTATCTGAATTTTCACTTTGAATTTTTTCTAAGTTTTGACGAACTGTTGAAATATAAGTATCATCAAATTTATATAAGCATACCCCAACTTTTACCTTGTCTCCCTTTGAAGTATTTCCAGACTCTTTTCCCCCACAGCCTACTAATGAAGCTGTTACCATTACTGTAGCCATTGCCATTGTAAGTAATTTTTTAACTTTTTTCATATTAACCCTCCATCTCTCATAAATATAATTTAATTGATTTCGTTTACACATTTATTATAAATTTATATGTAATTTACTACCATATAAAAAACTTAACAAATATATCGAAATTCTTAGAACTTATAATTATTATTTGCATATTAATATAATTTGATTTTTTCATTAGAGAATCCTTAATAAGACGTCCCTCTTATCCATATACTATTTATGTATGTTATAATAGTAATATATAGAAAGGGGTGTTTTTATGAAAAATGGATTAAAGATATTAATAACTGTAGTTGTAATTATTGCTATAATAGCCTTTCCTATTATCTCTAGTTACAATGGTTTAGTTGGATTAGAACAACAAGTTGATAAAGCATCTTCAGATATAGATACTCAACTTCAAAGAAGATCTGACTTAATACCTAACTTAGTTAATACAGTTAAAGGATATGCAACTCAAGAAAAAGACATATTCACAGATATTGCAAATGCAAGAAGTAAGCTATCTGGAGCTTCTAATATTACAGAACAAGCTAATGCTGATAGTGAATTATCAAATGCTTTATCTAGATTATTAGTAGTTGTTGAAAGATATCCTGACTTAAAATCAAATGAAAATTTTAAAGATTTAAGTATACAATTAGAAGGAACTGAAAATAGAATAGCTGTTGCTAGGCAAGACTATAATACTGCTGCAACTAGCTATAACACTAAATTGAGAAGATTTCCTACAAATATCGTAGCTTCAATTTTTGGTTTTGAAGCTAAACCACTTTACAAAGCAAGTGATAATGCTAGTGAAGTGCCATCAGTAGATTTTACTAGGTAAATATGAAAGTATTTTCCAAATTAAAGGTACTTCTCTTATCTTCTCTTTTTTTATTAGTAAGTTTTTCTCTAATTGCTTCTGCTGAAACCAATTATCCATCTCCTACTGATTATAAATACGTAAATGATTATGTTGGAATATTAACCCAAGAAGAAAAAGAGAGAATAATATCCATTGGGAAGGAATTAGAAGATAAAACTGGAGCTCAAGCTGTTACTGTTATAATAGATAGTACTAATGGAAGACCCATTGAAAATTATGCTTTAAATCTCTTTAGAACTTGGGGAATTGGGCAAAAAGATAAGGATAATGGTTTATTAGTATTAATTGCAATCAATGATAGAAACTGGAGAGTTGAAGTTGGTAGAGGCTTAGAAGGTGCAATTCCTGATGCATTAAGTAATAGAGTTATGGAATCCTTAGCTAAGGAAAAATTCAAAACCAATGATTATGGAACAGGTATAGTTGATAGTTACAGTGCTTTTAGTGATTTAATTGCAGAGGAATATGATGTTTCTTTAGAAAAATCATTAAACATAACTATTCCAAATAATGATAATAATAATGATAATAGCAGTATTTTTGAATTTAGCTCTCTTGGTCTATTGGGTATACTTCTATTAATTGACATTATATTTAATCGCGGTAGAATCATTAGATTTATTATTAAAGCTCTCATCTTATCTGGAGGTAATAGACATGGTGGAGGTGGCCGTGGCGGTTTTGGCGGTTATGGCGGCTTCGGTGGTGGTTCCTCTGATGGCGGTGGTGGCTTTGGTGGCTTCGGTGGCGGTTCTTCAGGTGGCGGTGGCTCATCAGGAAGCTGGTAGAGATGTGCTTCGCACAGTGAAAAATGAATAATTAATAATGAATAATTAAGTAAGAACCTCCAAAAGGAGTTTCTTACTTAATTTATAATTGTGAATGATGTAAAGTAAAGAAGAAACTCCTCTAGGAGTTTCTAAAACATATATTTTCAGTAATTCGTTTCGAATTACATCAATAATTCTACATTTTACATTTTACATTCTACATTTTTACCAATATGCTTTTATATATTTAAAGTATCCTTTCTTCCATATAGGAAGACTCTCATAAACGAAGATGCAGGAATTTTTATAAGCCTTTAATGTTTCTTTTGTTTTTTTAGGTGAGACATGGCTATTACCAAAGGCCTCTTGAAATGCATATTTCATTATTTTTTCTGCATCTTCATTAGTAAGCTTTGGTACTATACTAGAAATTACCTTAGGAAATTCTGGTTCCATCCCTGTGTAATCTTTTATATATCCTCCAAAATGAAGAACTTCTACAATCTTTGTAACTAAAACATCTGAATAAGACTTTTTATATTTTCTTATTATTTTTTTCCTTCTAAGTATAA
This sequence comes from Clostridium sp. SGI.024, assembly GCF_050315195.1. Lineage (NCBI taxonomy): Bacteria > Bacillati > Bacillota > Clostridia > Eubacteriales > Clostridiaceae > Clostridium > Clostridium sp. SGI.024. Next base: position 28,305 of record NZ_JBNPON010000002.1, read on the forward strand.
CAATATAACAAAGAGCAATTATAGAAATTAAAACTACTGTACTTATTCCTAAACCCTTTATCACCTTTAACACTAATTCCCATTTATTATCAGAATTATCTGCTTTATTATTATTTATTTCCTCTGGAATTCTTTCAATTTCTTTTTCTTCCTTAATATTTTCACTTATGTTATTAGTAATTTCTTTAGCTATAACCTCCTTTTCTTCATTTGTTTCAGCAATAACTTCATTTATAGATGGTGTTACTTCTACTCTCTCCCATCCATAATCCTTTGTATAGATTTCTACCCATGCATGTGCTTCTCTATCTGTAAGTGTTGCTGTATATATTCCACCAGATTCTTCTTTAAATTCAGATGGTCTTGCTATATATCCTGTAACATATCTAGCAGGTATTCCATACATACGATACATTAAGGTTGCAGTAGTTGCAAAATGTACACAATAACCTTTTCCACCTTCAAATAAAAAGTACTCAGGTATTTCTTTATTAAAGGGCATTATACCAGGAGATAATGTATATGCTGCTTTTGACCATAAGGTACTTTTTATAAATTCTGTAATATTATCAGTTCCATCAACATAATTTTCCTGACATAAATTAAAAAGCTTTGGAAATCTTTCTTTTTCTACATTTAGATATCTATCTTTAATATAAGAATATTCTGTTTGGTTTGTGTTTTTAAACCATGTAAAAGATTCACTTTCTATATCTTTTATAGCATTTAAAAATTTATCATTACTATATGTTAAAAATGTATATTCTTTTTGTCCAAGACGCTGAGATTTAGAAATATAAGGAATATAGTGCCCTAAATTCTCTGAAGTAAGATGCTTTACTCTTAGCCATATAGTAGAATATAAATTTACTTCTTGATTATTTTCAAACTCATTACTTTGAACTAAAAAAAATTGCTTATCAAAATAATTTGTAAGATTACTATTATATATTTTATTTCCATTATCACCTTTAATTTTATCTAATGAATAATTTAATTCATTATCCTTTTCCCACTTGTTATTTAAATAGTTTATACCAATAAAATTTTTTAGATATATTATCTCTTCTGGCTTTTCTGATACAACTACTTCTAACTTTTTTATTCCTTTTGCATTATTGTTCCCTCTGCTTACTCTTCCCTGACTTGAAGAGTTAGATTTATTTATTATTGCAATATCTTTAATTTCCTCTTCTAATTTCACAGGTAATGAATAAAAAAAGTTCATAGTTTTACCAGTTATTCTATAAGTAAATAATAAAGCTAAAATAAATAAAATTGCTGTAAGCAAAGCACTTATTCCAGCATTATTAATAAGTTCTGGCTTAATCTTATCCTTATTTTTCTTACTTACTTTCATATTACCTGTAATAGCAGTTCCTATATGAAAAAATACAAATAAACATACTTGAATAATATCAGGTGGATTACCTATGATTGGTCCAACTATTATAACAGCTATTGAAACTAAATATATTAACCAACCCTTTCCTTTTTTGAAGGTAAGCCAATATATAATAAGAGATACTAAAAAGGAAAATATTAATACTGTCTCTGTAATATCAAACTTCTTAAGCTGCATTATATCAGAAAATACTAAAGTAAATATATTTTTCCACTGTTCCAAGAAAAAGTTTATATTAAATAGTAATAATAAACTAAAAATTATCCATATGCTCTTCATTTTTTTATTATTATATAAAACATAAATAATAATACAGATACCTACTGAAAGAATGTAAATCATTGTTTTCTTAAAGTTTAAAAATGGACTAAAGGATATACTATAAAGTATTCCAATAACTCCAGAAACATAGCTAAGAAATAGTATTATCTCTGATAATATATTTCTATTTTCTTTATTTGCTGTAAAATCCATTACTTCAAAATTAATACCTACATTATCTTTAGTTTGCTTTTTTCTTATAAACTTAAACAGTTAGACACCTTCTTTCTATTTCCTCTATATAATTTTCTTCAGAAAACTGCATAAGCAAACTCTCATTTAAGAATAATTTAAATTCTAAATTTAAAGATATAACAGTTTCAAAATAACTTTCATATGAATATAATTTATTCAAAAGTTTATCATCAGTTTTTTCCTCATATATATCTACTTTTACCATTAATTCTTGTATCATATTTAAATAATCTTCTTCTGTTCTTACTAATGTCTCTACAATACTAGATTTTTTAATATCGTACCATCTTACTAAGTGTGATATTTTATTTTCAATTAAACCAAGAGAAATAGCTGAACATAATTCATAAAAAATATCTTTTTTCTCTATACTTACATCTCTTTCTTTTCTTAAATCTATAAAAAATGTAATCCTATTTTCTGTATTAGAAGAATACTTTTTACTTAATACCTCATTATTTCTAGCAGTTAATTTCCAATGTATATCACGCAGAGAATCACCTTCCTTATATTTATCAATCCATAATATTTCAGGAGGTTGATTCACTAAGGTTTCTGAATATCTTCCATCTTCTAAAGGAAAATATATATAATTATTACTTTCAATTTCAGCTTTAAGCTTATATCCACATGGGAATACTAAAATCTCTGTATGACTATTTCCTTTTTTCTTCTTTTTGAAAAGTGATAAATAATCATATATTTTTATTTCTTTAATTCTTAGATTTACTATTCCACAAAATTCAGACTTCATTTGGAATTCCACTTGAGTTTTACTTCTTGCAGAAACATATCCATTTATCTTTTTTACTGCAGTTTTAGATACTTTATTATGAAAGTATTCTATCTTTATACTAAAGCGTGTAATAGGAAGATATCCTTCATTTGTTACTAGTATTTTACCTTTTATTGTATTTCCTTTCTTTATTTGACCATTATGTAATTCAACTTTTGCATCTATCCTCCTTATAAAATACCTAGTTGTTAAATAAAGTATAATAAATAAAATTAGCTCTGAAAAAACTAATAAATTCAGTACCTTTAATTTATGTGTTCCTGCTAAATAAAATGTAAGTATAAGAAAACTATAATATATTATTTTTCTCATTTAATCACTTCCTTTTAAATGAGGGCATTTTTATATTATTTAAAATTTCTTGTATAATTTCCTCTTTATCAATTCCATCAATCCTAGCCTTTGCACTAATATGAATTCTATGTCTTGCTACTGCAGGGAATAAATCATATACATCAGAAGGGGATACAAAATCATTTCCCTTTAACCATGCAACTGCTTTTGAAATCTTTACAAGGGAAATAGTGCCTCTTGGACTTACCCCAATACTAAGATACTGACTTTTTCTTGTTTCAGTAATTAGTCTTACAATATATTCATATATAGTATCATTTACAAAAACCTTTTCTACTTCTTTTTGCATATTAACCAATACTTCTGCATCTGCAATTGCCTTTAATCCTTCTGTCCGTTTTCCTCCATCTATCTCTTTTGCCATTAACATCTCATTTTCAAAATCAGGATACCCCATTGTCATACATACAATAAAACGATCCATCTGTGCAGGTGGTAAAGGCTGAGTTCCTACTGTTCCTAATGGATTCTGTGTTGCAATAACTAAAAATGGTAATGTAAGGTTTCTAGTTATTCCATCAACTGTAACCTGCATTTCTTCCATAACCTCTAAAAGTGCAGACTGTGTCTTTGGAGATGTTCTATTAATCTCATCTGCTAAAAGAAGATTACAAAATACAGCTCCAGGCTGATAAACAAATTTTTCTGTTTCTCTACTATATATAGAAAATCCAGTTAAATCTGATGGAAGTACATCTGGTGTAAACTGAACTCTATTACATTGAAGTCCCATTAATTTTGAAACAGCTATTGCTAAGGTTGTTTTTCCAACACCAGGTATATCCTCTAATAATATATGACCATTTGCTAATAAAGCTGCTACAACTTCAAATATAAATGATTCCTTTCCCAAAATAACTTTATTCAATTCTAATATCATTTCTTTTGCAATTTCTCTATACTTATCCATACTCCTCCTTACAACTAAAATAGATTTTTATATTATTATATATTTATATACTATCGTATTGAGCCAACATTATGTCAATATATAATTAACATTTTTTATATTTTTTCCCAAAATGTAAGTTTTTTTTAATAAATCCATACAAAAAAATCCCAATACAAATTTTCTTTTATTAGAAAATCATAGTATTGGGATTTTTAAATTATGTTAATTATAATTTTTTTATTAACTCATATAATCCTTGGTTTCTGTTTTAAGTCCTTTTTTTTCTAATCTTCCTTCTACAAATACTTTTACTATAGAATAGAATATTGCAAATAGAGGAACTCCAATAATCATTCCTACTATACCTAATACCTTACCCGCAACTAAAATTGAGAATAAGATCCAAAAGGCTGATATACCAATAGTATCTCCTAATATTTTTGGTCCAATAATATTTCCATCTAATTGTTGAATAAATAATATTATTAATAAGAACCATAAGGCTTGAATAGGAGAAACAAATAGTATAATTATAAATGATGGTATTGCCCCTATAAATGGTCCAAAGAATGGAATAATATTTGTTATACCAACTATTACTGATACAAGTACAGTATAAGGCATCTTAAATATAGTTAATATAATAAATGTTAATACTCCTATAATTAACGAATCTATTATTTTACCTATTAAAAATCTTCCAAAGGTATAGTTGCTTTTATGAATTAAGTTGATTAAATTATTAGCATATCTCTCATTGAAAAAAGCAAAAGTAATCTTTTTGCTTAATGCACATAACTTTTCTTTATCAATTAGTAAATATACTGATATTATAATACCTAATATTACATTCCATATACTTGAGGCAATTTTTGCTAAAAAGCCTCCTAAAGCTGGTATTAAATTAGTAACAAATTTAATAATGTGATTTACAGAATCATTAAAAGTATCCAAAAGAACTTTTGAATATTGCTCTTCTATATGTAAATCTTTAATAATATTATTAACAAAATCTGTAGTATTTGTTATATAATTTGGTATGTCATTAACTAATCCAACAATACTATCAATTACCTGTGGTAATAAAAATCTTACTACCATTCCAACTATTAAAAAGGCAGTTATATATGCAAGTAAAATTGATAGCCCTTTAGTAGACTTAAATTTTAACTTTTTCATATATTTCGCTTTAAAAAACTTATTTTCATAAAAATTCAAAAGAAAATTAATTATATAAGCTATTGAAAAACCAATAATAAAAGGTTGTAATATAACAAATATTGAATTTAACTTGTCAGTAAATATAGATACTTGTGATATTGCTAAATAAAATAAAATTACTGAGACTGCTACTAAAAAAGAATATACTGCTATAGTTGTATATTTACTATTCCAATTTAACTTCATTTCAAACCTCACTTCTAAATTTATTTTCTTTTTTATTATAATTTATTTTATATATGTTTTTTATCTTTTTATTAAAATTCATCATTTATTAATTATTTATAGAAAAAAATTTTACAAATAAGTTATATTTACAATAATTTTTCATTATTTCTTAAATGAATAATAATAAACTTACTGCCATTACTATCATTCCTAATATTAATCCATATATTGATAGATGGTGTTCTCCATATTCCTTTGCTGCTGGTAACAACTCATCTAAAGATATAAATACCATTATACCTGCAACCATTGCAAATATTATTCCAAAGGATAAATCACTAAAGAAATTTCTTAAGAGAAAATAACCAACTATTGCACCTATAGGCTCTGCCATACCTGATAAAAAAGAATACATAAAGGCTTTCTTTTTATCTCCTGTAGCATAATATATAGGAACCGACACAGATATCCCCTCTGGAATGTTGTGTATTGCTATTGCCACTGCTATTGGAATTGCTATCTTCATATCACTTAAAGCAGATACAAATGTAGCTAGACCTTCTGGAAAATTATGAATTGCTATAGCTAAAGCAGTAAATAAACCTGTTCTTAATAAACCTTTTTTATTTCTTTCCTCTTCATCCTCTTCTGAAGGAAGTAATTTAACTTCATGTGGATTTTCTCCACTTGGAACAACTTTATCTATTAATGCTATTAAAAACATTCCTACAAAAAAAGCAATTACTGTGAGCCAACTACCTATTTTTTCGCCTCTAGCTAATATTAATGAATCTTTTGCTTTAACAAATATTTCAACCATTGAAACATATATCATTACACCTGCTGAAAATCCTAAACTAACAGATAGGAACTTTTTATTTGTGCTTTTAGCTAAAAAAGCTATTAAACTTCCAATCCCTGTAGCAAGTCCAGCAAATAATGTAATTAAAAATGCTACTGTTACATTATTCATGGGCTTACCTCCTTACTTATATTTTATTATATATATATTTTATATGTATATTCAGATAAACACAATTATAAATAATCAGTATTTATTAATAAAAATTATTTATAATTAATTAAAGGATTACTATAATAATTAGTAACCCTTTAGTATTATAATATACCTTGTGTGAATTAAGATGTTAAATATTATCTGCAATTTCTCCAACATGAATTTGAATTTCCATTTTCATTTGATGCAGTACTTACATTGTTGGCATTACAAGCTAAATTATTCACTGCTCTAATTACGTCTCTTAAAGCCCTATTATAACCTGTTCTAAAGCCATTATTAAAACCTTCTCTTGTACCTCTTTCAAGTCCAGCACTATATCCTTCTTTATAACCTTTTTGATATCCGCATCTAAAGCCTTTTTGGTATCCACATCTAAAGCCTTTTTCATAAGCAGCTCTAGCTAATTCCTCTGATCTACTTAAGCCTCTTTCAAGTCCAGAATTAAAACCTTCTCTTAGCCCTGCTTCTCTGCCTTGTTGCTTTCCTCTAGAAAATCCTCTTATAAAGCCTTGTTCTAAGCCTTCTCTTAATCCTTTTTCATAACATTCTCTAGCACTAAGAACTCCACAAGAACAATTACTGTTATTGTCTGAACCTAAATTTGCAGTGTCTATGTCGTTTGAATTACTTCTACTTCCATTATTACAGCTAGAATCTAAATCTTCAAAATTTAGTGATTCTAAATCAGAAAAATTAAAATTACCTAATCCATTTTCTGAATCAACAAAACTATCATTTGATGTTAATTCAGCCTCATCATTGCCAAGTCTGCTTAAAATTTCTTCAAAATTTTCGGCATTATATCCACAATTAGTTCCCATCTTTTTTATCTCCTTGTATATTGTTATAATACACAATATATGCTATTAATCTTACTTTTGTTAATATTTAATATATTATAATTTAATCATTAAGTAAGGAATAAACTTCTCTAACTAAGTTTTTAACTCTATCAGGAAGTCTAGATAATGCTTTTTCTCTTTTTCTTTCATCTTCTATTTGTGCTATTCTCATTACTTCTTGTTGAACTCCAGGAATGCTATTAAATTCTGATACTATCCTATTAAATCTTTCTGAAAATCTAGGATCCTGCATTTTTGCTTGTAACTTCATTATTAAGTTATAATTATTCATCAAAACTTTACTCCTAAACTTATTTTACTTTATATTATTCAGGGTAAATTTATTTGTGAATGTAATGGAGAAAGAAATATAATGCTAGCTTTTCCATCACAGACACCAAGCCAAACTAGAATTATATTTCTTCTCTTAACACTAAAGGTAATAATTTCTTTTTTCATTGGAATAAATTTAAAAGGAACATCTATTTTGACGTTCCTTTCATTATTAGTTAATTTATGCTTGTATTTAGAATTTTAAAGATGAAACTTGCTTAAACATATTAATTTCAGTTTCTGAATCTACTTCGCTTAAAGTTTCATTCCAATTTTTATCAAAGTTTATTTTATAAATTTCGATATGTGATTTATCCTTTACAGGTGCCATTGCAACGTATTCTTTACCACAAATTAATTTTTGCTCTAATATTGCATATTCAATTCTATTTCCATTTTCGTCATTAAAGGCCATTATTTTTTCATTCATTAATATACACTCCTTTATTATAATGTTTTTATTTTGCTTTTATTGAATAAATTTATGCATATTTTGTTCTTTAAGTTAGTTTAGCTGTATTAAGTATTCTTGCATATCCTTTATATTAGAGCTATATTCATCTGAAATTGTTATCAATTTCTTCTTAAAGCTTTCATTTAAATCAGCTTCCTTTATAAGAAAATCTAAAATAGCTTTAAAGCCCATTTCTGTACCTTTAATTCCTGTTTGTAATATTTCTTTATCTGTATCAATATTCATTTCCTTAATACTACTAAATACTTCTACAATTTTGCCCCAAGTCCCTTCATCATGTGTGGGTTTTCCTCCTAAGCTTTTTATTTCTTCAATGATAGCAAATTTATTTTTTTCTGCTATCTTTAAAGTATTATCTAATAATTCTATTACTTTATAATCTTTTGCTTTTTCTAGAAGTTTTATAATTTGATTTTCTCCCATTATTACTCCTTCTAGCTCTGAATTTAATTCCTTTAAAACTTTTTCTTTCATAATAAAAACACTCCTCTATGTTATTTTTAGAAACATAGAGGAGTTTATACATACTTTTATTTAATTTTTTTATTTATCATTATCTTCATCACAAACAGCTTCTTGTTGAATATTATGATCTATTATTATTTGAATTCTATCAATTCTTTTATCATCTAATTTTAATAGCTTTAATTTAAGATTATCAAATTTTATTTCACAATCCTTTGTTGAAGTTGGTATTTCTCCAAGCTTTTCAATAAATAAACCTGCTATAGTATCTGCTACTTCAGATTCTAATTCAATATCTAAATAATTATTTATATCATCAAGTGTCATTAATCCACTTACTATATAGTTATAATCATCTATTTTTTCTACATCTAAATTATCATCGTATTCGTCTAGGATTTCCCCCATAACTTCTTCTATGATATCTTCCATTGTAACTATTCCTGAAAAACCACCATATTCATCAATTAATATTGCAATATAAGATTTTTTCTCTTTTAATTCTTTAAATAAATCATCAATATTCTTAGTCTCAATAAAGAAACATGGTTCTATTAATAAATCCCTAATTTCAACATTATCTATTCCCTTTTCAACTATACTTGCAAATAAATCCTTCATATGCAATATTCCTATAATATTGTCTATTTCATTTTCATAAACAGGTATTCTTGAAAAGTTCTCATCTAAAATGTCTTTAATGCAGTCTCTTATACTATCATTAACATCTAATAAAAATGTTTCTGTTCTAGGCGTCATTATTTTTTTAGCTGTTGTATCATCAAACTCTATAATTCCATCAATCATTTCTCTTTCTGATTGATTGATAGCACCATTTTCTTCACCCATTTCTATTAAACTTCTAATTTCTTCTCTTGAAATTTGTTCTTCTATTCCTTCAGTATTCACTCTACATATTTTCAAAATAACATTAGTTGAAAATGATAAGAACCATACAAAAGGCTTGGTCACTTTAGAAATAAATATTATAGGCTTTATAGCTGACATTGCTAATTTTTCTGATTTTTGAAGTGCTATTCTCTTTGGAACTAGCTCTCCTAAAACTAATGTTATATAAGATATAGCAATTGTTGTCAAAACTAGTGCAATACTTTCTGCATAAGGAATATTAACACCTTTTAAAAAGTTTGCAAAACCATATGATATTGATGTTGCTGCTGATGCTGATGCAAAGAATCCTGCAAAAGTTATTCCAACTTGTATAGTTGATAAAAAGTTATTTGGATCCTTTAATACGTTCTTTAACAATTTTGCTTTCTTATTTCCTTCTTCAGCTAACATATTTATTTTGGTTTTGTTTAATGACACTATGGCCATTTCTGCTGATGCAAAAAATGCATTAATAACAATTAAAATTAAAATTAAAATAAAACTACTCCCGGGACTTCCTTCCATTTACTCATTTCTCCTTATTTTTTAGTGTAATGCTATAATTTTATCATAGTTTATATTATTGTATCAAATTTGTATTTTTTATCTAGTTCCTGAATTTTCTCAATATTAGAAATTATTTTCATATATATATATTTAATTAACTGTATCTCTTTATAACAAGGTAATACTATAAATATAAACAAAAAAATCATTTTAAAGTTATAAAATGATTTTTTTGTAATAAATTATTATTTATTATCTTTTTCAATAGCTTCTTTTAATGTATGCCATGCTAAAACTGCACATTTTACTCTTGCTGGCATATTTGATATATTTTTAAGAACTATTGCATCTTCTAATGCTTCTAGCTCATCCTCATCATCTATTTCTCTTTTTATCATTCCAATAAAAGTTTCTACTAATTTTAAAGCTTCTTCTTTACTTCTTCCCTTAATTAGATCTATCATCATTGAAGTTGACGCTTGAGAAATAGCACATCCTTGGCCTGAAAATGCTAAATCTTCTATTATATCTCCCTTTAGCTTAATTTCTAAAGTTATTTCATCACCACAGCTTGGGTTATGTCCTTTTTCACATAAATCTGCATGATCTAATTTTCTTCTATTGTGTTTTGATGCACTATGCTCCATTATAAGAGTTGTATAAATTTCATTTAAATCCATTAAAACTACCTCCATTTTGAAAACATATCATATGTTTTTTTAATTGCTTCCACTAACCTATCGATATCTTCTTTAGTATTATATAAATAAATACTTGCTCTAGAAGTTGCATTTATTCCCATATATCTCATAAGAGGTTGTGCGCAATGATTTCCAGCTCTTATACAAACTCCAAAGGTATCAAAGATTGAAGCTACATCATGTGGATGAACCCCTTTAATTTCAAAGGATAAAACTCCACCTCTTTTTTCAATATCTTTTGGGCCATATATATTAACATATTCTAATTTACTTATTTCTTCTATAGCATAAGACATTAGTTCTTTTTCTATCTTCTCAACATTATCCATGCCTATTTCATTTAAATAATCTATTGCCTTTGATAACCCTACAGCAGCCTCAACATTTTGTGTTCCTGCTTCAAACTTATATGGTAAAACATTATAGGTAGTTTCTTGCTCATATACATATTCTACCATATCTCCTCCCAATAATACAGGAGGCATTTTTTCTAGTAATTCTCTCTTACCATATAAAGCTCCAATTCCCATAGGTGCTAAAAGTTTATGCCCTGCAATAACTAAGAAATCTGCATTTATATCTCTTACATCAACCTTCATATGTGGAACGCTTTGTGCTCCATCAACTATTACTACAGCTCCTTTAGAGTGTGCATATTCTGCTATTTCTTTTACAGGATTTATTGTTCCTAAAGCATTAGATACATGTGTTATACTAACAATCTTTGTTTTATCTGTAATTTTTGAATGAACTTCTTCTTCTGTTAATTCACCATTTTCATCAGTATACATATATTTTAAAACTGCACCTTTTGCTTTAGCTACATTTTGCCAAGGAATTAAGTTAGAATGATGCTCTGCAATTGAAATTACAATTTCATCGCCTTCATTTATAAAATTCATTCCATATGAAAGAGCAAGCAAATTAAAAGCTTCTGTAGCATTTTTAGTGAAAATTATTTCTTCAAAATGCTCTGCATTTATAAACTTTCTTACTTTTTCCCTAGCTTCATCATAAGCTTCTGTTGCAAGAACACTTAGTTCATAAGCCCCTCTATGAGGGTTTGCATTTATATTCTCATAATAATCTTTAATGGCATCGATAACTACTTTAGGTTTTTGTGTTGTTGCTGCACTATCTAAATATGCTATTCTTTTTCCGTTCTTTTCTTTATTTAAAGTAGGAAATTCCTTTAAAAAATCTCTATTATTCATTATCTAAACATTCCTTTATTGCTACTAAAGTTTCATTTCTTGTTGCCTCATCTTCTACTTTATCAATTATTGGATTAAAGGCACCTTCAATTATTACTCTTCTAGCATCATTATAATCTAAACCTCTGCTCATTAAATAGAATAGCTTATTTTCATCTATCTTACCTGAAGCTGCAGCATGTTCTCCAGATACATCATCTTCATCACAAAGTAGCAATGGCATAGCTTTTGCTTTTGCCTTTGGAGATAATATCATGCAATATTCATCTTCTGCTCCTTTACTTTTAGATGCTCCTCTTTTAAAATCAATAGTTCCTCTAAAGATTTTATTTGCTTCACCCTTTAATGCACCTCTTGTAGTAATTTGAGACTTACTTCTTATTCCTCTATGAGTAACTACATAGTTCATATCTATTACCTTTTTATCTCCACCAAGATAAATTGAGCTTAAATTAGATTCTGCACTATCTTCAATTAAATCTCCATGATAGTTTGTAACACTAACTTTTCCACCTAAATCTATTGAAACAAAATCAACATTACCATAACTATTTATATCTGCAAGATTAGAATCTACATTTACAGTATTATTGTTTAATAAATTTACTTTAACTACTTGTATCTTACTGCTATTCTTACTGAAAATTTTACATACTCCATTATGATATCCACTAACATCATCTATTGAGTTATATTTAATAATAATCTTTGCTTCTGAATCTTCTTCTGCAACTACTATAATATTATCAACTAAAGTGCTATTTTCCTTATCCATATTAAATTCTAAAATTATTGGTTCTTCGATCTTTGCTCTTTTATCTATATTAATAAGGAAGCCTTTATTAAAATCAAATTCTCCTTGATTAACTAATTCTTCTGAAGCTCCATAAAGAAATTTTTTATTTAATGGAACTACTTTTCCTTTTTTTAATTCTTCTATTGTAACGCCTTCAAAACCATTACCAGTTACTTTATAATTATTGAAGTCTCCAATTTCAGGAGCTTCATAATCTTTTAATGTTACATCATTAACCTTTAACCAGCTTTTAGTTCTTACAGGAGTCTTGTTAATATTATTAAAACTTATACTATTATTCATTATCCTATGCTCCCTTCTAATTCAAGCTTAATTAAATTATTCATTTCTACTGCGTATTCTAATGGTAATTCCTTTGATATAGGTTCTACGAAGCCTCTTACTATCATGGCCTTAGCTTCTTCTTCAGAAATACCTCTACTCATTAAGTAGAATATAGCATCATCACTAATCTTACCGATTTTTGCTTCATGTCCTATTTCAACATCATCATTCATCAAATCTATAACTGGAATAGTGTCTGACTTAGAAATATTATCTAACATCAATGATTCACAGGATACTACTGATTTAGAATTATATGCATTTGCATTTACTTTAACTACACCTCTATAAGTTGCAGTTCCTCCACTTTTAGAAATTGATTTTGAGTTAATTGTTGAGGAAGTATTTGGTGCTGCATGAATTATTTTTGCTCCAGTATCTAAATTTTGTCCCTTACCAGCAAATGATACTCCAGTAAATTCTGCTCTTGCTCCTTCTCCTTTTAATATACTCATTGGATATAGCATAGAAATTCTTGAACCAAATGAACCTGATACCCATTCAATTCTACCATTCTTTTCAACTATTGCTCTCTTAGTATTTAGGTTAAGCATATTCTTAGACCAGTTTTCTATAGTACTGTATCTTAAAGTTGCTCCTTCTTTTACAAATAATTCAACACATCCAGCATGTAAATTAGTAACATTATACTTAGGTGCTGAACATCCTTCTATAAAGTGTAAGCTTGCTCCTTCTTCTACTATTATTAGTGTATGTTCAAATTGTCCTGCCCCTGGGGAATTTAATCTAAAATATGATTGTAGTGGTATATCTACATGTACTCCCTTAGGTACATAAACAAATGATCCTCCTGACCAAACTGCTCCATGTAGAGCTGCAAATTTATGATCACTTGGAGCTACACATTTCATAAAATACTTCTTAACTATATCTTCGTATTCTCTAACAGCAGTTTCCATATCAGTATAAACTACACCTTGTTTTACTAAGTCTTCTTTTATACTATGGTAAACAACTTCTGAATCATATTGTGCTCCTACACCTGCTAAAGATTTCTTTTCAGCTTCTGGAATTCCTAAAAGATCAAAAGTCTTTTTGATGTCTTCAGGAACCTCTTCCCAATTACCATTTAACTTAGACTTTGGTCTAACATATGTAACTATATTATCCATGTCTAATTCATCTAAGGATGGTCCCCAAGTTGGTAACTTAATTTCATTATATATATCAAGAGATTTTAATCTAAATTCTCTCATCCATTCTGGTTCATCTTTTTCTTTAGAAATAGTCTCTACTATTTCTTTTGTTAAACCTTTATCTGCCTTAAATTCAAATTTATCTTCATTTTTTACGTCGTAAATTCCTCTTTCTACATCTTCAACGTAAGTCTTCTTTTTAATTTCCAAAGTAAGTCACCTCCCTCTTACATAGCTTCTGCTTTAAAAGCTTCATATCCATTTTCTTGTATTTCTTCTGCTAAACTAGCATCTCCAGTTTTAACTATCTTTCCATTAACTAAAACATGAACGTAGTCAGGATTTAATCCTTCAAGAATCTTATTATTATGAGTTATTATTAATACTCCATTTTCTTCATTAGCAAACATCTTAATACCTTCAGATACTATTCTAATAGCATCTACGTCTAAGCCTGAATCTGTTTCATCTAATATAGCTAATTTAGGATTTAACATAAGCATTTGTAGTATTTCATTTTTCTTCTTTTCTCCACCTGAGAATCCTACATTTAAATATCTCTTTGCATATTCAGGATTCATCTTTAAATCCTTCATATTGTTCTTTAAATCCTTATCAAATTTAAGGTATTTAATAAGTTGACCTTCTTTTGCAATTTTTGCACTTCTAATAAAGTTTTCAACTGTTATTCCTGGAACTTCTTCTGGGCTTTGGAAGGATAAAAATAATCCCTTCTTAGCTCTTTCATCTGTCTTAAGTTCTGTAATATCTTCACCTTCAAAAGTAATTTCTCCTGAAACTCTTTTGTACTTAGGATGAGCCATTAAAGTATTAGCTAAAGTAGATTTACCCGCTCCATTTGGTCCCATAATTACGTGTATTTCACCTTTATTAATCTTTAAATCTAAACCTTTTAATATTTCCTTACCTTCTACAGCAGTTTTTAGTCCATTTATATTTAATAAAACATCGTTCATTTATTTACATCTCCTTATTATAAATATTATTTATTTCAATTAAATCTTATCATTTCACTCTGAATTGATTATATCATACTAAATTACTAAGAATTAATCAACTATTTTTTTATTTGTTATAGTAGATAATAAGCAATTATATATTAATATCTTATTTTAGCTTTACATTCCTTATTTTTATTTCATTTTATATATCCTTTTATACTAAATGAAATCAATTTATAAAAAACCCTCTGCTTTTTCAACAGAGGGTTTTCAACAAAATAAATATATTTTATATTTTCATTATTCAATTTACATTGTGCCATAGCACCCTTTATAGTTCTTTGGCTAAAACATATCTTCTTAATCCACCATATTTAATCTTATCTTTTTTAATTTCATATCCTAGTTTTTTAAATGTATCCACACTATACTTATTATATGGTGATGCTGTTGATGTTAATATCTTTATTTTATCTTCTTTAGCTATATCCTCTATTTTTTTACATAATATTCTTTGAAGACCATTTCCTCTATAATCGCTTCTAACAATTGTAGATTCAACTTGTGCAACCTTAAGTAATAAGTCTCCTTCTAAGCCTAAATCGTAGCCATAGTTTCCTTTTTCATATCCTTTTTTCACATATACAGCCATAGCAATTAAAGTATCTTCTTCATCTACATATCCAATTATTTTACCACCATTTTTAAAATAATATATAAATTCTTCTCTTTTTGTTGGGGCATATAATTGCTTATCTTCTAACCCATTTATAATTATTTCTTGTAATTCAATTATTTCATCAATATTATTTAAATCTAAAATTTTATATCTAGCATTAACTATGTTACCAGATTTATTTTTAAGCTTTAGTATTTCTTCCAATTTTAACCCTCCCTTATCATATCTATATTATAATACTTAAATATTATTAAAGTTGTTAACAGAAAAATAAAGAAGAAAATATATTTCTAATTGAAGCTTGTAAATTTAAAGTCCTTCTATAATTATATTTATTTTTCTAAGAATTGAAATATTATATCTAGATATTTTTCTAGTATATCATTATTCTCTAAGTATATTTCATGTTTTGCATTATTAAATTTAATTAGCTTTGCTTTATTACATCTTTTTATAAACTTTCTTATTCCTCTTTCCCCAACTAAGTCATCTCTTCCACTTTGAAATAAAATTACTTCTGCATTTATTTTATTTATGTTTTTTCTTCTTAATATGTTTTTAATAGCCTTTAGAGATTCATATAACCATCTGTATGAGCCTCCGCCTCGTTGCAGCTTACTATTTCCAAGTATTTCTCTATAATAATATGTATAACGGCTTTCGTTTGAGGTAGATGCTAAAAAGAAATTATATGTACTATCATAAGGCATATTACCAAGAATAAATTTATCTTCATTGCCAATTAGTAATTCATATTTAGCTAAAGTTCTAGCCAAAAATCCTGGTACCTTTCCTATTGCTATTTGTAACATAGGTGAAGATAATATAGCTTTTCTAAAATATTCAGGATACTTTTCAAGAAACATTATCCCTATTGCTCCTCCCATAGAATGAGAAAATAAAAATAAGTTTTTATTTTTGTTTTTTAATACTTCTTTATCTATAAATAACTTCATATCATCAACATAATAATTAAAATCTTCAACGTGTATTTGAGTATTATTTTTCCCTAAGCATCCTGATCTTCCATGACCTCTATGCTCCATAATGAAAACAGAATAACCTTCTCTTGTAAAATAATATATTATTTCCATATACTTTTCTATGCATTCTGTAAATCCATGAGAAATAACTATTCTTCCTTTTTCATTTTTCACTTTATATACTTCAAAATATATTTTATTATTATTTGCACCTATAAAGCTTCCTCTATCTTTAATATAAACAAGCTCTTTTCTAACCTTTTCAACAATATCTTCATCCATTCCAAAGTTTTCAAAATAATATCCTGTATTCATTTTCTTACCTCTAATTTTATATTGCTATTATTTTATCCTATAAAGATAAATTTATAGGTTATAGCTTCATATTTTAGATATTTAAGATATTTTATAGAACTTAAAAAATATCTTCTAAAACCAGATTTTGTATCATTGTAAATCTTGTATATCAAAAAAGAAGAACTCCTCATTTGGAGTTCTCCTTCTAGTTAGTATCATTCATAGCTATTGATTTTGATATCTATTTTTCTTTTTTAAAATATAAAGTGCTACACATGCCATTATCATAAATCCAACATATAAAAATACATATGATGTATCTCCTGTTGTAGGTGAATTTTCAATATCCTCTGGATTATTCACATCCCCTGGATCTTTATTATCATCTTTATTAACAGGATTTTCTACTGGTTTTTCATTATCGTTAGCTTGTGCTAATTCTAAATTATTTAGAGCTAACTCTAAACCTTCTACTGCTTTATCTACTTCTTCTTGAGTAGCTTCTTTATTTTCTAATACAGCCTTAGCATTAGCTAATTCTGAATTTAATTTAGCAACAGTACCTGAAGTAAATTTAGATGTATCTTTACCTTCTAATTCTGTTACTAGTTGTTGAAGCTTAGCTTTATCAGTAGATACTACCATTTCTAAATTAGAGAATTCTTTATTTAAATCTTCGTAAGCTTTAGTTACTTCTGCTTCCATTGCATTTTCATCTGCTATTACTGCATTAGCTTTTGCAAGTTCAGCTTGTAATGCTGCCCACGTTGAAACTGTATATTTGTTTTCTTCTAAAGCATTAATTATTTCAACTAATTTTGCAAGCTCTGCCTTGTCACCCTTCTTAAACTCTAACATATGAATTACATTAATTAGTCTTTTTTCAGCTAAATCTATTTGAACTTCTGTAGCATTTGCATCAGCTAAAATAGCTTTTGCTTCTTGTAATGCAGCTTCAAATTCAGTAACTACTGATGGAACAACATTTTCAAGTGCTCCCCCTGCTTTTACTTCTTCAGCATAATCTATAACTAATCTCAATACTGTTTTATCAACAACTTCTGGTTGTTCTTTAGCATTATTGTATACTGATAAAGCTGATGCCAATTTCGATTTTTCTACAGCTGCTATTTGTGTTGTAGTAAATGGATTATTTAACATTTTTTCTGCAGTTATAAGAGCTCTCATTAATTCTTTTGCTTGTTGCATTTCGCTTGTTTCAAGCTTATCTCTTACAATTACTGTTTTCACATCAGCAATTTCTGCCTTAAGTGGAGATTTATCCACCTTTTCAAAAACTTCTACTTCTCTAATTCCATAGTAGTTTGCATTCCTTGTAATACCTTGCACTTTTACATATTGCGCCTCTACTGGTGTTGCTAATGTAATAGTATTTTCTGAAGCTGTATTTCCAGAAATAGTCTCTACCGTTGTCCAGTTTTTCCCGTCTATTGATGTCTCAATACGGAAAGAAGTTGCATATTGTGTTCCATTCCATGTAATAACAACTTTGCTTATATCCTTAACTTCATCAAGATCTACCATCAGGTAATCATTATTATTATTTGAACTTAACCAATAAGAGTTAGGATCTGTTGATATAATTGTTGATGCTAAATCATTCTTATCACCATCTGTTGCTTTCCATGCTGGATGACGCTTTAAATCTCCTGAGTTCAATGCTGGAGATCCGCCAAATCGCTCTGCATAAGCTTCTGTGTTAAGGGCAACATTGATTTCTGTCATATCAGCTGCATTACGAATCATCTCTGGTTGTAATGCTTTATTATAAGCTTTTATATTTCCCATATATCCATGGAAGTTTAAACCAATTTCCTTCATTGGGAATACAAATGTACTCCAGTAATTTGAGCTATTTCCATCATCTGCAGAATATAGCATTTTAACTAATACACCATCTACATAAATCTTTGTATTTTGGAAAGTTCCTACAATTGTTACATTAGCAGTATCATCTGTTGGAAGCTCAAATCCTGTTGGTTGTGTATAGAAGCTTCTTCTCACTGTCATGAAGGAATTTGAAATACCTTTTGCAAGAAGTTGTCCATCATATCCTGAGAATAGTAAAGAATCTTTATTATTTCCATCTGATGCTTTTACATCAAAGGATACTGTATATGGATAACCTAAGGTCTCTAATGGAGTAGTCATTTTTGTAGTTCCGTCAAACTTAATCATTTTTGTTCCGTCTACATCTACAATTTTTCCATTTTCAACTACTGCATCATAACCATTTCCACTTGCATCTTTTACTACAATATTACTATTTGAATTAATTGTTTCTTGTAAATCATAATCAACCACTACTTCAGATTCGCTAATGATTGTATGAGCAATCTTTGTTCCAGGACCTTCTTCTAAGTCCTCGAAGGCTTTTTGATATTCTATATAACTATCTTCTTCACTCTGTCCACCCCATGTCTTTTCTGCAACCATAGCTGCTGAGCGAAGCATTCTTTCATGTAAATCTGCTTCTGTAATACCTTCACGGAATTCATCTCCCCATAATGCTGCTTTTGCACCTAATAATAATGGTTCTCCTGCTTCTGCACGAATATCACCATTAAATATGGTTGGATCCCAATTTTTATATAAATACTCTTCACCAATCATATCCTTATGATCACGACCAGGAGTTGTGTACAAATAAGGTTGTGGTACGTTTACAACTTGGTATCCTTCTGCCAAACGAGCATATGGATCATCTTCATAAGTAGCCCAAATATCTATAACGATATTAGCTGGATCAATTACTGTTGTTCCAGGGAATAATTTTTGAGCACCCCACATACGAGCAGTTTTTCCATAGGAAGCCATAAGCTCTGATAAGAAGTTTATATATTGACGGAATGCTTCTGGATTACTCTTATCCCAATATTCATCTGCACCTACATGTACTGTATCGCTTTTAAATACTGGATTACTTCCACCTAAATAGTCTCCATATAATTCTTCAATAAATCTTCTTGCATTAATTGCATGTTGTTTTTCTACCTGATTTGATGAATTCACATCTAATGCAAGCATTTCTCTATTATTTGAAGCACTACTTACTGTTGTATTGATTGGACCAAGCCACTCAATATTATCTGGATTCTCATTTGCATATTCAATATATGCTGTTGAATGAGAAGGAGTATCAAACTCTGCAATTAAGTCAATACCTCTGCTATTTGCCAAATCTTCTAATTGACGATATTCTTCTTTTGTATAGAATGGATCTGCATAATCATTATTGAAATATTCAAAGGCTTCTCCTGTATAGATATCCTTTGCTGTTAAGCTTGGATATACATCACTTTCTAATCTATGAAGTCCTGACCAAGTTGTATTAGTTTTTGTAGAAAGCCCATCTTTATTGTACTCAAAGTCATCATTCAAATGAAGGTGGAACTCACTCATCTTATACCATGTTAAAATTTTTGTATAATCTTGTAGATATTGTAAACGATGAGGAATACGTCCTACGTCAAACATAACACCACGAATTTCGTAATCTGGATAATCACGAACAACTCCGTATGGAACATTTTTATTTGCATCATCTCTCCACAAGATTTGTTCTACTGTAATTGTACCGTATAAAGATCCTGTATAAGTATGTGCATAAATTTTAATACCCTCTTCATCTACTGTCATGAAGTAACCTTCATCACCTACTCCATAAGTATCTTCGTTTAAAGATTCAATATAAATATCATTACTTCCACCTTCTGTACCTATTACAATGGGAATAGTCAATCCTGTGATTTCTTCTAAATCTGTCTGCATATTTTCTGCAACAGATCTTAAGCCTACATTTGCAACATCATTAATTATAATTTTAGAATTGCTATTTAATGTGAATGTACCATTATATCCATACCATTCTTGGATAGATGGAATAATTACTGGTTTTTCATTTGCATCTATAACTGTCTTGAATATTTCTGGATACTTACTATTTTTCGATGGAACCACTACATCAAAGTTTCTTCTTGCTGTATCTGCTTCATCTTCATTATTTGTCACTTCTACAAGTAATTTAACATTTCTGTCTCCAATGTTGTGTGAAGTAATATCTCCATCATTGGAAATAACTTGTTCTTTATTACTTCCTATTATCTTAATGTTGTAACCTTCTTCTACTTCTGGAAGTTCTACTTTTGTCGTGTCCAAACCTATTGTTGGAAGTGAATTGATACCATGTAAGATACTAGAGGCAGAATTGATTGCTGTCACCTTCATCTCTTTAATTGTATAATTACCTGCACTGTTGGTCTTATCAAATCCAAAGTATCCATTTGCCATATGAGGGGTTCCCGACATTGTTTGTGAAAATACTTGTGTACCATCAACCCAAAGGGTCACTTTTTTTCCAACTAATTCTACTTTAATTTTTGTTTCTTTACCTACTGTAAGGGCTGGTCCCGTTACAGTACTTCCCCATGAATTTCCACTATCGCCCCAGAATTCCCAAAACCATTTATTATTGCTATTTTCTGTACCCACTAATACTTTATGGTTAGCATCTGTGGCTCTCATAATAAGACCAAATCTTGCTCCGTTTTCATTTGGAACAATTGTTGCTTCATAAATAGCATCTGACACTGGAGTCATATTTTTGTCTACTACACCAGCTCTTGTACTAGTATAAGTTAAGTTCATACCATTTGATGAACCTGTAATTGTTGCTCCACTTCCATAAAGCATTTCTACTCCATCAACATTTCCATCTGTAAAATTACGTGAATAAGTAGGTACTAATTCATCTTCCGGTTCTTGTGGTGTACCTGGTGTAATAACACCAGTCTGCCTACCCATGATTGTAATATTTTTCACTGATACTCCTGTTCCACCTGCATCTGGATTTACTTTTTCAAAGTAGAATCTTACATACCTTTGCAATGTGAATTCTTTAGAAAACGTATCCACATGATCATCCGAAAGACTTCCCTTAGTTCTTTGTGGAATATCTTTTACTAAAGTCCACTCCGTTGCGTCTGAAGTTGCTGCTGTCTCAATGCGATACTTTGCTGCCCATACTTTCCTAAAAAATGATACACTTATTTCTGTTGCCTTTGTTGCTTCTGCTTCCAAATCAACCATCAACCATTGTGGTGTCTGTACTGTGTCATCATTAGCACCTGAAGCTTTCATAGCATTAGAAGACCAACGTGTATCCGCGCTTCCATCGAAAGCATTTCCTGCCACATTCTCTGGTAATGCACTTTCTACAGAAGATGCTCTTGCAGTCTTTCCAAGAGCTACATTTGTTGGTTCTTCTACCACTGGTGTTCCCATAATTGTAATTTCTCGAATAGATACTCCTGTTCCACCTGCACTTGGGTTTACTTTGTCAAAGTAAAATCTCACATATCTCTGTAATTCATAAGTTCCAGCAAAGATATCTATATGATTGTCTGGAAGACTTCCCATATTTCTCTGCTCAATATCCTTTACTAATGTCCATTCTGTTGCATCTACACTTGCAGCCGTTTCAATACGGTACTTTGCTGCCCATACCTTCATAAAAAATGCTACTCTGATTTCTGATGCATTAGTTCTTTCTGATTCTAAATCAATAGTCAACCATTGTGCTGTCTGTGTTGTACTATCATTAGCTCCAGAACCTTTCATAGCATTAGAAGACCAACGTGTATCAGAATTACCATCAACCACATTGCCTCCAACATTTCCTGGCAATTGATTTTCCACGGAAGAAACAGTAACATTTTTCCCACTAGCCACATTTGTGTCTGCCGCTTTTACATTAATATTCTGAATGCCCAAACTACTCAGTAATACTGCAAAAGCCAGAAAAAAACTAAAAATTTGTTTCTTTTTCTGTTTCATAATAAATACTCCTTTATATTAAATTTACCGTGACTTTTGTAGATGTATACAAAAGCCCATGATTATATATAACGATACCACCCCCCTCTCTCATTGTCAATTTTTTCCAGAAAAATTGTAAAAAAAATATATGTATATCTCCATTGATTTTTCTTATATTGAAAACTTATCATAAAATCAATATCCTACAAATAATACTTAATCAATATTCTCTATAATATTAGAAAAATCTCAAAAATATTTCGAATTAAAATGCCACACAAAAGTAAGCCAAAAGAGTATTAACTGATTATAATGCTGCTGAGTCAAAATTGTAATTATGAAGTGACTTTGTGAATGATAATAACTAAAAAAGAACTCCAAATAAGAGTTCTTTTTTTATACCTTATATTCTTTTAATGACTATTATATTGCCTTCTTTCATAAAATCAAAATTGCCATATGTTTAACATCTTACTTCTAATTATCACTTAATATGAAGTTTTGAATTACTAATAAAGCTTTTACATCTATATTTTCATTTGAATTAATAAGTTCTTTTGCTTCTTCTTTGTTAAGCATTACTACTTCTATATCTTCATCTTCTTCTAAATTTTCTTGTGAAACAACTCCATTACAAGTACATTTTACTAATGCTATAGATTCATCTGTCATTCCTACTGAAATATATACCTTTTCTTTAGTTGCCTCTCTATCAATTTCTATAAGATCTAAACCTGTTTCTTCCTTTAGTTCTCTTCTTACAGCTTCTTCAAAGCTTTCACTTCCATCAACTAACCCAGCTGGTAATTCTATAACATAGTCATTAATAGGTACTCTAAATTGCCTTATAACAACTAATTTATCTTCATCAACATGTTTTGCAATTATTACAACTGCATCTATTTTGTCTTCTTCATTATTAAAGAATTTATTTTCTATATCTTCTAAACTTTTTCTTGATGCTATTATCCAATTTTTTAAATTTCCTTTTTTATTTGTATAATCTGCACTATACAATGATAAGTACTTAGTTTTTGATAATGTTTTTATATTTTTAACCTTACTCATGTTATTCATCTCCATTATAACTATAGTTTCATACTTTATTTTACTTTTATTTTACAATTCATTCAACTTTATATCTAGATTTATTACTACTATTGTTTTAAAATTAATATAATATACTAATTTTACAAATTGGAGGACATTAGATTTTGAAAGAAATAAATAAAAAATTAAAAGAAAATATTTTACTTGGAACATATTTAATTATTCTTTATTTCCTTTTACTAAATATTAAATGGGTAACAGCAGCTTTAGGAAGTATACTTGGAATTATTAGTCCTTTTATAACAGCTTTTGCTATGGCCTTTGTTTTAAATTTACCTATGAAATTTTTTGAAAATAAAGTTTTCAATTTTTTAGATAAAGAAAAATCTAGCTTTCTTAGAAATCTTAAAAGACCACTATCTATTTTAACTACATTTATATCTGTAATAGGTTTTATTGTAGCATTAATTCTTTTTGTAGTGCCTCAATTAGCTGCTAGTCTTTCTACACTACTTGATGCAGTACCTGGATATATGGAATCCTTTGAAAAATTATTAAATCAATATCTATCTTCTACGGAGATATTACAACACATTTATAATACTTTAATGAATACATGGCAAGAACTATTAAAATACTTTGCTAATTTCCTAAGTACATCATTAACTGGTATATTAAATACTACTGTTTCTATCACTAGTGGATTAATTAACTTTATATTATCCTTAGTATTAACAATATATATGTTAGCTAGCAAAGAAACTTTAATATATCAAATAAAAAAGATATTATATGCATTCTTAAATAATGCTATTGTTGATAAGATTTTAAGTGTTAGTAGACTTACAAATAATACTTTTGCTAAATTTATTACTGGTCAATGTATTGAGGCAATTATATTAGGTGTCTTATGTTTTATTGGAATGACTATTTTTAAAATGCCATATTCATTATTAATAAGTGTTCTTATAGGAGTAACAGCTTTAATTCCTGTTTTCGGAGCATTTATAGGTACAATTCCAGCAGTATTCTTAATACTTATTATAAATCCTATACAAGCTATCTGGTTTGTAGTATTTATTTTATGCTTACAACAGTTTGAAGGAAATATCATTTACCCAAGAGTTGTAGGTAACTCTGTAGGACTTTCGGCAATATGGGTAATGCTTGCTATGTTAGTAGGTGGTAGTACTTTAGGGTTAATAGGTATGCTAATTGGAATTCCTCTTTTCAGTGTAGCTTATCAGCTTATTAAGGACTATACTAATAAAAGATTAAATAAAAAGGATTTAAAAATTTAAGGAGCTGTCTCAACAGCTCCTTTATAAATTTTCTATTTTAGTTAATATTTCATAGCATAATTTGTGTGTCTCTAATGAATCTTCTATATTAATACTAGCTTCATTATTATTCTTTACAGCCTTTAAGAATTCCTTTATTATTACTTCAAATCCTCTTCTATAGAGAATAGTATCCCAGTCATTAAATTTTAATACCTTTTCAGTATTATCTGATAATATATTAGCGTTAACTAAATCTTTTACTATTACTTTTGTACCTTCAGTATAATATTCAAGGACTTCTTCATTAGCCCCACTTTCTCTATTCATCATAGCAATACAAGTTGTTTTATCATTTCCTAAAGTAACAACTAAATTGTATAGTAGTCCATTTTTCTTTTTTGCAGAAACATTTAATATATTTAATTTATCTTTTGCTAAAAACCTAATTGTATCAAGTACATGTATAAAATCATCTAAAACAAAAACAACTGGATCTTTAGGGCTATCTACTCTATTTTTTTCTAACTTTATTATTGAAGGTGAACCTATATTCTTTAATCTAGCATACATAGGTGCAAATCTTCTATTAAATCCAACCATAAATATTTTATTTTTACTCTTGGCTAATTTTGATAATCTAATACTATCTTCATAGTTATAACTAATAGGTTTATCAACATAAACATGTATATTGTTATTTAATAGCTTCTCTATTATTTCTGCATGACTTTCAGTTGCTGTATGAATAAATGCTGCTTCTATATTTTTACTTATTAATTCATCTACTGAAGTTACATATTCTTTTACTCTGTATTTTTTCGAATAATACTTAAGCTTATCTATATTTCTAGTGCAAAAAACTAAATCTATGTCATCTAAAGATGTAACAACTGGTAAATATGCTTTTTCGCAAATATTACCTAATCCAATTATACCTATCCTCAAAGATCTCACCTGCCTTATTAAATTAGATTATCTAAACTATTTTTATTTTCATTAATTACTTCTATAAACTTTGCTGATATTTCAGGATCAAATTGTACACCACTATATTTTCTCATCTCTTCTATTGCTTGCTCATATGTTTTTCTTGCATTATATGGTCTATTTGAAGTCATAGCATCAAAGCTATCTACTACACAAAGTACTCTGGATAAATAAGGAATTTCTTCTCCTTTTAAATTAGATGGATATCCTGAACCATTATATCTCTCGTGATGATGTAGTATTATTGGTATAACATTTTCTAAAGATTTTACTGGTTTAATTATTTCTATACCATCCTCTGGATGCTTTTTAAGACTTTCCCATTCCTCGTCAGTTAACGGCATGCTCTTTGTTAATATTTCCTTAGAAATGTTAATTTTACCTATATCGTGCATGTAAGCACTATAAATAAGAGTTTTTTTATCTTCTTCATTTAAATTAAGTTTTTCAGCTAATAATCTGCAATAAAGAACAACTCTTTCAGAATGTCCATATGTATATCTATCCTTAGCATTTATTACACTAATTAAAGTTTTAATAGATGCAACTAATTCTATATCTCCCTCATCTATATCTGCACTTATTTCATCCAATATAGATGTATATGTCTCTACTCTATTTTTCATAAAGAACTTAGCTCTATATAGTGCATCATCTGCACTTTTTATAAGAGTAATATCATCCTTAGCTTTATCAGGGTAAACAGATATACCCATAGAGACAGTTAAAAGGCCATTAGGTTGATTTTCTTCACCTTCAAATTTAGTAGTTTCTATGATTTTTCTAATATTATCTGCTATAAGTACAGCTTCTTTTTCCTCTGTATCAGGTAAAATTATTCCAAATTCTTCTCCACCATATCTTGCTGCTATATCGTTTTCTCTTAAATTTTCTTTCAATATTTCCCCAATTATCCGTAGAACTTCATCTCCCATTTGATGACCATTTAAATCATTGTAA
Organism: Clostridium sp. SGI.024; assembly: GCF_050315195.1. NCBI lineage: Bacteria > Bacillati > Bacillota > Clostridia > Eubacteriales > Clostridiaceae > Clostridium > Clostridium sp. SGI.024. The sequence continues at coordinate 55,443 of NZ_JBNPON010000002.1, forward strand.
TGTTTAAAATAATCTATATCAACAAATATCATAGAAATTGGTTTATTAGATTTCTTTGATAATGCTACTTTCTCTTTTAATGTATCATGAAAATATCTATGATTATAAACTCTAGTTAAACCATCCTTATTCACAAGTTCCTCTAATTTATTAATATGTTCTCCTTCAATCTTAACATAAAACCCTAATGGCCATGCAGTTAAGATAAATATTCCTGACAATATCAAATCATTTTGAAAATATTTATTAACCCCTGAAGTTTCAAAACAAACAATATCCATACCTAATATTAGTACTGATGAAATTATAGCAACTGTTATTCCACTTTTTAATCCTAATTGTATAGTAGAAGTCATAATTATAAATAAAAATATATATTTATATTGACTTTCATTAGCTCCTGAAAAAATTACCGCTATGAAAAATATGGCAATAAAAAATAAATTTTCTACAAACATTATATATTTATAACTTTTTTTATTCATCCTTTTTATTGATGGAAATGACCATAAAATATATATAAATAATAATATTAGTACAGCTATCATTATTCCTGTAGAGGCTGACTGTGCATATGCCGCACTTCCATTTATTTTTTTTTCATCAAAAAAATATTGAAAAAATATAATTCCTGTAAAAAGTAATGAAGCTAACTTTACTATTGAAACCATATCATTTATTTCTTTTAATCTGTTATTTTTCATACTTACCATAGTTACCATCTCTTTCTATGATAAATAAAGATCGGAAGAATCCGACCTTTATTTACTTATTCCTCTCTTAAAGCTTTTGGCTCTTCTGGTTGATACATCATCCACCAACAAGCTGAAGTAGATACTACAGATGCAATTACTGTAGCAAAAGCTGCAACCACCATTAATACCTTATTACTTAATTTCTTCATTCTCTTTTCCCCCATATACTTTAATATTTTTATTAATAAAGAGTCTACTTTATTAACTACAATATGACCATACTTTGTTAAAGTAAACACTTGCCATAGAATTCCTATATAAATACATGATGTGTAAAGTAAAAATGAATTTATAGTATTAATATAATATATGCCTATGTTTATAACTACTAAAATCATATAAATAAATAAAATAATAATAGATCCCCTTTTTAATCTTTTTATTTTTTCCTTCTTTTTTATTGGCTTGTTGGGACTATCTACTGGTGCTAATTTATAAATAATAATAAATGAACTAATAAACAATAAAATTCCAATAATAATTATATAACTCTTATTTAATCCTATATTTTTAACTATATATGCAGGAATAACAGAAATTACTATTCCAACTATTGAACAATTAGTTGAAGTGCTTGCATGTGCTCCACCAGAAAATTTTCTTAGAAAAGCTCCAACAAAAGATATTATTAATGCTTCAATAATTACATTAAAAATTAATCCAGCTACTGCTACTAATAATATTGATATACCCATTTGAAAAAAAGCAAATATACCATATTCAATAATACTTCTTTTATCTTCATCCAAGTTTAGTTCATTTTTTAAATTATTAGATATTTTTTTGCTTAATAATTCTAAATTCATATTTTTTAATGCTTCCTTTTTTTATTATTAAATATATAAATTATTAGTATTATAACTCCAGTAATTATTAATGATGGAATTCCAATAATAGATTTATAAATTGGATTCTTAAATTGAGTATCTAAATCAAAATTCATAAAGTTAAGTATTAAAACATTTATTGCTTCTGAAATAAACTGTATCAAATATATAAATATTATGCTCTTTATAGCACTTACAGCCTCTATTTTATTGTAGGAAACTATAATAAATAACAAAAATAATACAGATAAAACCATATGTACTCCATAATTAATTGGCAATAATCTAACAGTAAAAGTTATTATCGAAAAACCTACACTAGTACATAAATATTTTTTTTTATTTATATCTACTTTTGAAAAAATATAAATTGCAAGTACAACTATAAATCCCTCTGGTAATGATCTTAATAAAAATTCTATTGGTCTTACTTCTAACATTTTCTGTCTCCTTTTATTAATTATTTTCATTTGTTAAATTTATTTTTTTAATTGTATTGTATATAATAATAAATACAAATCCTCTTATAAATATATCACCTAAACTAAGGACACTATATCCAATATCGAATATATCAGTTAAAAACTTTAATTTAGTTGAATAATTGCCTAATATATGTATATCTTGAACTTTTGAAAAGGAATCAACTTTTGCATATCCAGTTAAATATGAAAGACTTGGAAATACAGGCATATATCCATTATTTGCAGAAATAGCTATATTATTTAATACTCCTCCAACTAAAACAAATATTGAGCCTATTATAGCTGAAATATATTGCCTATAAGTAAATACCAGTGGTAAATATGATAATAAATACAAAGTTTTAAATATTGATGCAAACTTAATTAAACTATAATTTTCACTAAAAATATTAGCTTGTACAATTAAATAAACCACCTCCATAAAGATAACTGGATATATAGGCCAAGTTTTAAATAATGGCTTTATTTTTAACCTCTTTATTTTACAAAATATTAATGAAATAATTATTGTTTCCAACATGGTAAGCGTTTCCTTTTACTTTATTCTAATTAAATATTAATAGTATACATACATGATTTTTATTATATTTATTTTATATGATAATTATACTATCACCTGTTATTCTTTACCATAACTATTTTTGTTTTTCGCTAAATAAATATATTTTTTAAATCAAAAAAATAAAAATAGGAGAATAATTCCCCTATTTTTATAAATAATATCACTTTTTGTAATTAACATGTAAAATACTATGAGCTATTTCACTATTAGGTTTAATAAGATATTCATCGTATAGTTCTTTTATCATAGGATTTTCATGAGATTTTCTAATTGTTTTTTCCCTATCCTCTATATAAATAGAATCCATTCTACTTTTTAACACTTCCCTATTTGATTTTATATAAGGTTGTCCTCCACCATTTATACAGCCACCTAGACAAGCCATAACTTCAATAAATTGATATTTTGACTTTCCAGATTTTAAATCATCCATAACCTTCTTAGCATTTCCTAGGGAGCTAACTACAGCTATATTTATTTCTTTACCATTAATCTCTATCTTAGCTTCCTTAATACCTTCTAAGCCTCTTACATCTTCAAAGTCAACCTTTTCTAAAGTATTTCCTGTAATCCATTCATAAGAAGTTCTTAAAGCAGCTTCCATAACTCCACCACTTGCTCCAAATATGGCTCCTGCTCCACTTGATTCTCCTAATGGATTATCAAAATCACTATCTTCTAGATTAACTATATCTATTCCTGCTTCTCTTATTAACTTAGCAAGTTCCCTTGTAGTTATTACTATATCTACATCTTTTATTTTATCTTCACTTTTCATTTCTTCTCTATTAGCTTCTTGCTTTTTAGATATACATGGCATAATTGATACAACTTTTATATTATCTTTATTAAGTCCTAATTTATTTGGTAGATAATTTTTGGCAATAGCTCCAAACATTTGTTGTGGTGATTTACAACTTGAAATAAGCTCTATTTTGTCAGCATAATTATTTTCAGCAAATTTTATCCACGCTGGACAACAACTAGTAATAAGAGGTAAATTTTTACCGCATTCAAATCTTTCTAAAAATTCATTTGCTTCTTCCATTATAGTTAAATCAGCAGCAAAATTAGTATCGAATACTAAATTAAAGCCTAATAATTTTAATGCAGCTACTATTTTACCTATGGATAATTTTCCTGAATCCATTCCAAATTCTTCTGCTAAAGCATATCTTACCGCTGGAGCTATTTGGGTAATGACATATTTATTTCCATCTAATAATTCCCAAACCTTTTTGTAATTCATCTTTTCTCTTAATGCACCTGTAGGACAAACAGCTATGCATTGACCACAATAAGTACAATTACTATTTACTATACTTTCATTACAAAATGTTGAAATATTACTTTTAAAGCCTCTATCTGCTACTGTTATAGCATTTACCTTTTGCAAATCATTACATGCTGTTACACACCTTCTACACAATATACACTTTTCTCTATCTCTTACAAAGCCCTCAGAAATATCTAAATCAAATATATTTCTTTCCCCTTCATAAGAATTTTCATGTATACCTAGTTCTGCTGCTAAATTTTGCAACTCACAAATGTTATTTTTTTCACATTTCAAACAATCCATAGGATGATCTGATAGTAAAAGTTCAGTTATAATTCTCCTTGCTCTAATAGCCTTTAATGAATTAGTCTTTATAGACATTCCTTCCCCTACTTCTGTAGCACAGGATGGTACTAATCCATCTTTACCTTCTATTTCAACAACACATACTCTGCAAGTTCCCTTACAATTTCTTGTTTTTCCATCTACCATATACATATGGCATAATGTTGGTAAGTGTATATTAATCTTTTTTGCTGCATCTAAAATACTTGTACCCTTTTCTACCTCTATATTAATACCATTTATCTTTGCATTAACCATTAATTATCCCCTCCTAAGCTAGTCTTAATTATGGCTTTTGTAGGACATGCTTCAAAGCACAATCCACATCTTATACACTTATTAATATCTATAACATGATGTTCTCTGAGTTTTCCTTTTATTGCTAACACTGGACAAGCTCTCAAGCACTTAGTACATCCTATACATTCCTGTGTAATATCATATTTTACTAACTGTTTACATACTCCTGCTTTACATTTTTTCTTTATAATATGTTCTAAATATTCATCTTTAAAAAATTTAATAGTACTTAATACAGGATTTGGAGCTGCTTCACCTAAACCACACAAAGATGCATCCTTTACAACTTCACAAAGCGCTTCTAATTTATTTAAATCTTCCTCTTCAGCCTTTCCTGTAGTAATTTTTTCTATTATTTCTAATATTCTTTTATTACCAATTCTACATGGAGTGCACTTTCCACAGGATTCATCAACACTAAATTCTAAATAGAACTTGGCTATGTCTACCATACAGTTATTTTCATCCATTACTATCATGCCACCAGATCCCATCATAGAACCAATGCTAGTAAGTGTATCGTATTCTATTGGTAAATCTAAATATTCTATAGGAATACATCCACCTGAAGGACCTCCTGTTTGTACTGCTTTAAGTTCTTTATTGTCTGTTAATCCTCCACCTATTTCATATATTATGTCTCTTAAAGGAATTCCCATTGGTACTTCAACTAGTCCTACATTATTTATATTCCCAGCTAATGCAAAAACTTTTGTCCCTGTTGATTTTTTTGCTCCTATACTACTATACCAATTAGCTCCATTGTTAATTATTTGACAAATATTTGCGAAGGTTTCCACATTATTAACGCAGGTAGGTTTTTGCCATAATCCTTTTTCTGAAGTTCTAGGTGGTTTCATAGTTGGCTCTCCTCTTTGACCTTCAATGGAATGTATCAAAGCTGTTGCCTCACCACATACAAAAGCTCCAGCACCATACTTAATTTCAATATCAAAATTAAAGCCAGTATTTAATATATTTTCCCCAAGTACTCCAATTTCTCTAGCTTGAGCAATTGCTACTTTTAATCTATGCACTGCTAAAGGATATTCAGCTCTAATATAAATATAGCCCTTACTTGCTCCTATAGCATATCCACAAATAGCCATAGCTTCTAATACAGAGTTAGGATCTCCTTCTAATATAGCTCTATCCATAAATGCACCTGGATCTCCTTCATCGGCGTTGCAAATTACATACTTTATATCCCCTTCTGCTCTTCTTGTAGCATCCCACTTTCTACCTGTTGGAAATCCTCCACCACCTCTTCCTCTTAGTCCTGATTCTGTAATCTCCTTTATAACTTCCTCTTTTGTCATAGAGGTTATAGCTTTTCCTAATGCTGTATAAGCTCCAACTGCTAACGCATCTTCCATATTTTCAGGGTCTATTACTCCACAATTTTTTAAAGCTATTTTTACTTGCTTTTTATAAAATGGTATTTCTTCTTTTACTCTTATTCTTTCTTTGGTCTCTTTATCCTCATATAATAATCTTTCAACAACTTCTCCATTAAGTATATGACTTTCTATTATTTCCTTAACATCCTCATCTTTAACTTCAATATAAAAAACCTTATCAGGCATAATTTCTATAACTGGTCCCTTAGCACAAAATCCAAAGCATCCTGTCATTATTACTTTTACTTTTTCTTGCAATCCTAATCTTTCTATTTCTTCTTTAAACTTTTCTTCTATTTTATCTGCTCTTGAAGCTTTACATCCAGGACCTCCACATATTAATATATGTCTCTCCTCTATTATTCCATTATTGAACTTTTCTGGATTTTGCCTTACTTCAATTTTACTTTTATATTCACTAACTTTATTTAGTAAATCTTTATAATCCCTTATTTTTTCCATATTAACCCCGCTCCCTTAAATTATTAATTAATTCAGTAACTTGAGGCTTTGTAAAGTGTCCGTAAACCTTATCATTAACTAGTACTACTGGTGCAATTGCACAGGAACCAACACATCTTAAAGTATCTAATGTAAATAATTTATCTTCAGTTGTTTCCCCTTCTTTAATACCTAACACTTTTCTAAAATCCTCTAATATATCATTTGCCCCTCTTACAAAGCAAGCAGTTCCAGTACAAATGCTAATAACATATTTCCCTTTTGGCTCAGTTGAAAAATATGAATAAAAAGTTATTACACCATAAACCTTTGAAACTGGTATATTTAGCATTTCTGCTATATATTCCTGCACATCCCTTCCCAAATATCCATAAAGGTTCTGAGCCTGATGTAAAACTGCAATTAAAGAGCTTTCATCATCGTTTCCTTCTTGGATAAATGATTTTAAATCTTTGAACTTACTACACTTGTCCATTAAATCATCTCCACAAAATATTTTTGAAATTTTAAAAATTTTCTAAATTTTCTATCTATTTAATATTATCACATATTTTGTATTTGTTAAACAAAAAAATGCATTCTAATTTCACAATTAGAATGCAATGAAAAATATTTTTATTTTTCTCCATATATACTTAATGAAAAACCTTTTTTTAATGCTTCTTTTGCATATTCCTTAGCTCCAAATAAAGATAAATCTCTATAATTTCCACATTGTACTTCATTAGCAGCTGGAATTTCAGTAGCCTTTAAAACCTCTTCTAAAGCAGCTTCTAAAGCTACTTTTATCTCCTTTGAATCTCTATCTCCCCAAATGCTTAAATAAAAACCTGTTCTACATCCCATTGGAGAAAAATCAATAATCCCTTCAACTTTATCTCTAAGTTCATAAGCTAGTAAATGCTCTAATCCATGCATAGCTGCTGTTCCAAAAGCTTCTTTATTAGGTTGTAAAAATCTAATATCGAACTTAGTTACCTTATCTCCATTTTTTCCTTCTAGCAAACAACATTTCCTTATATAAGGTGCCTTAACTATTCTATGATCTAATTCAAAACTTTCAACTTTTTCCATACAATATACCTCCACTATATTTATAAATTTAATTTACCTCATTTTCTAAAGTATTTATAGTATTAACAATGGATGAAATGCTTTCACTTATTTTCTTAGCCACATAAGGGTTATTCATTGTATATAAATGAATACCCTGAACTCCAGTAGATATTAAATCTATAATTTGTTCAGTTGCATATGCAATTCCAGCATCTCTTAATGCCTCTGGATTATATTCATATTTATTCATAATCTTTATAAACTTATTTGGAACTTTAGCACCACATAATGATACTATTCTCTTTATTTGTTTTGTGTTTATAACAGGCATAATTCCAGCTTGAATTGGAATAGATATTCCATACTTTTCTTTTTGCTCTAAGAAATTATAAAAATACTCATTATCAAAAAACAGTTGTGATATTAAATGCGTTGCTCCAGCTTCTTGTTTTTTCTTTAAATTTATTAAATCATCTTCATAAGACTTGCTATCTAAATGCCCCTCAGGATAACAAGCTCCAACTATATTAAAGTCATTTCTTAATTTAATATGCTTTATTAAATCGCTAGCATATTTAAAATCACTTTTTCCATCAAAATCAATTGGAATATCACCTCTTAAAGCTAAAACATTTTCTATTCCTTCTTTTTTTAAATCATTTAAAATCTTATCTACTTGCTCTTTAGTAGAATTAATACAAGTTAAATGTGCTAATGGCTCTATCTTATATTTATTTTTGATTATAGAAGATATCTCACAAGTCATATTTTTAGATAAGCTTCCACCTGCCCCATAGGTTACACTTATAAAATCTGGACTTAAACCTTTTAATTCTTCTAAAGTATTATAAATAGTATCTATATTTGATTCTTGCTTTGGTGGAAATATTTCAAAAGAAAAAACCACCTTCTTTTCATTAAATAAATTATTAATATTCATAACTTGCCCCCTTTTCATTACTAAAAAAAGTACCTAAAGGATAACCTTTAGGTACGTAAATAGCCTATATATTACCCTTATCTTACAGGAATTAGCACCACACAAATAAAACAATTAATTTAAATAAAATTAACATTGTAGGTTGCCGGGTATCATAGGGCCAGTCCCTCCACCACTCTTGATAAGTTTTGTTCATTCTTTTTTTATATTATAAGTCTTTTTCTTAATTTTGTAAATATTCAAATTTTATTCTTTGTAATCTTCTTTAAATAAAGCCATAAGTGTAATATCATTATACTTGCCATTTCTATATAATTCTTTCTTTAATATTCCTTCCTCTATAAAACCTATTTTTTTATAACATGCTATTGCTCTAGCATTAAAAGAAAATACTCCAAGTTTTATCTTATCCATATTTACTTCTTCAAATATAAATTTTATTAACACTTTTAAAGCATCACTACCATAATCCCTTCCCCAGTAATCTTTATCTCCAAGCATTATCCCTATGGTACAGTTTCTATTTTTCACATCACAATGGTTGATACTGCATCCTCCAATATATTTTCCAGTTTCTAAATCTTCAATTGCAAAATCATAAGTGAAATCTTTATTACTTTTCCTACTTTTTATCCATTCTTCTTCCTGCCATTTAGTAATTGGAAAAGGAATGGCGGTATCTAGAAATTTTTTAGTTTCTTCATCATTTATAAATTCTACAGCTCTTTCTATATCTTCTTCCCTATAAGCTCTTAGCTTAACTAATTTTCCCCTATACATAATTCTCCCCCTTAAAATAAATACTCTGATATTTTACACTTTAAATTATAAAATAAGGAACTGTTATAAACAGCTCCAAATCAAAAATATAAATTTAAAATTATTATATAATTTATTTTCAATTACTAATAAATATTTTCACCCTAATTCTACATTTCAAATTTTTCATTAGCCATAGCTACTAAATCCTATCTTTTTATTAACAACAGAATAATTGATATTAAACTAAAAGCTAAACTAACCATATTTATATATGTTACAACTTGTTTTGGCGTAAATCCCTTTGATTCTAATCTGTAATGAATTTGACTTCTATCTGCTTGATATACTGGCTTACCATCAATAAATCTTTTTACTATTACAAAAAGATTATCAAATATCGGTATTGCTAATGCTAATATTGGTATAAATATACTCATTAAAGTTGCTTGTTTAAAAGCTCCATCTAAAGCAATTATACTTAAAATAAATCCTAAGAAGTTTGCACCTGAATCTCCCATAAAAATCTTAGCAGGATAATTATTGTACTTTAAGAATCCAAGTGTAACTCCTGAAACAATTAGTGACATAGTAATAGATTCACTTTGTTTTAATATTATTGCTGCTCCTGCAAAGGTGATAGATGATATAAGAGACAAGCCACCAGCAAGTCCATCCATTCCATCTGACCAGTTAATAACAGTTGTTACTCCAAATATCCACGTAATTGTTAATATAAATTGTACAAAACTAGATAAAACTATATAATTTCCTGTAAATGGATTAGTAAAACCTCTAAATACAATGCCAGCATTATATATTATAAATGCTGCTATTAATTGAATTATTAATCTAGGATATATAGGAAATTCCTTTCCTCTGGATTTATAAAAGTCATCAACTAAACCTATTGCTAAAATAAGAAAAGATCCTATAAATATTAAAATTTTTTCTTTTGTTAAAGTATAGTTATTAACTAAAAAATAAACTATAAAAAAACCTATAAACATTGCTACTCCACCACAAAGGGGAGTTTCTTTATCATGCTTTTTTCTCTTTGTTGGTTTATCAGTAAAACTATATTTATTAAATAATTTCATTAACCATGGTGTTATAAAATAAACTATTAAAAATGATACTACTAAAGATAAAATATATCTCATAATATGCTCCTTAAAAAAATAATGCAAATTTATTATGTAAATAATTCTTATGTAAACAATTATTATCTAATTATACTATTAACCCTTATTTTTATCAATGACAAAAGAATTACGAATTATTTCAAAAAAATTAGAGCTGTAAATTAGAATGCATAATGCGTAATGGATAATGCATAATTATAGAAGTAATTTGTTCCAAATTACAAATTTAAATATAGAATTTCTCTATAAAACTATAAATGAGTATAAAACTAATTTAATAGTTTTATACCCATTTTACATTTTTTATTCTTTTTATATTATATAATAACTTTGTTAGCTTTTTGCTTGTATTATATCTTTAACCTTCATAAGCCTAGTTAAAGCTCCTCTTTCATTTTCATCTAACTTCATTCTAATGTATTTAATAGTTTCTTGTAATGAAGGTATAGTCATATATTCAAGTGCATTAACTCTTCTTCTAGTCTTTTCAATTTCATCTGCCATTAGCTGAGTTGATTTTTCAACTTCTGCTAATTCTAATAATTTAGGTAACATATCATATAATTTAGCAATAGAATCATCTAATTCTGATGATGTACTTGCAAAACCATAAGGGAATATACTACCTTCATCACCTTCAAGCTGCCTATGAAAATCCATTTTAGGAACATTAACACTCATTATATTTTTAGTTCCTACTTCAACAGATATACTTTCTTTTGGATAAGCTACTGCTTCTTCTAAAAATTCCGAGCTCATAACAGCCCTAGCCATAACAAAATCCTTAAGTGCTCCTTGAAGCTCTGCTTCAACAGATTTTCTTAATTCATTATTATATTTGACAAGATTAACGAATTGTCTCATAAGCTCATCTTGCTTATCCTTTAAAAGTTTATGTCCTCTTGTAGCTGTAACTAATCTTTTCTTTAGCTTAGACATCTCCATTCTAGTAGGATTGACATTTAATCTTGCCATGGCTATTCTTCATCTCCCTTTGGCATATACTTTTCAAGATACTCATCTCTAATTCTCTTAAGTTCAGTTCTTGGAAGTATCTTTAAAAGCTTCCATCCTAAATTTAATGTTTCTTCTATACTTCTATTAGTTGTAAAGCCTTGTGAAACATATTGTTCTTCAAAAGCTTCTGCAAATTTTGCATATTGCTTATCTGTATCAGATAAAGCTGATTCACCTAAGATTGCTGATAATTCTTTTGCTTGCTTACCTTGAGCATAAGCTGAGAATAATTGGTTCATTGTATCAGCATGATCTTCTCTAGTCTTATTCTTACCAATACCTTTATCTTTAAGTCTTGATAATGATGGAAGAACATCTATTGGAGGTATAATACCTTTCTTATATAACTCTCTTGAAAGAATTATTTGTCCTTCTGTTATATATCCAGTTAAGTCAGGAATCGGATGTGTCTTATCCTCTTCTGGCATTGTTAAAATAGGAATTTGAGTTATAGAACCTTCTTTTCCTCTAAGTCTTCCTGCTCTTTCATATAAAGTTGAAAGGTCAGTATATAGATATCCTGGATATCCTCTTCTTCCTGGAACTTCTTTTCTAGCAGCTGAAACTTCTCTTAATGCTTCTGCATAGTTTGTTATATCAGTCATTATAACAAGTACATGCATTCCTTTTTCATAAGCTAAGTATTCTGCTGTAGTAAGAGCCATTCTTGGAGTTGCTATTCTTTCGATAGCAGGGTCAGATGCAAGATTCATAAATAATACTGAATTATCTATAGCACCTGTTTTATTAAATTCATCAACGAAGAATTGTGATTCTTCGAAGGTAATACCTATAGCAGCAAATACAACTGCAAAGTTAGCATCTGAGTTTAAAACTCTCGCTTGTCTTGCTATTTGTGCAGCTAATTGTGCATGTGGAAGTCCTGATGCTGAGAAAACAGGTAACTTTTGTCCTCTTACTAAGGTATTTAGTCCATCAATAGCTGAAATACCTGTTTGAATAAATTCTGAAGGATAATCTCTTGATACAGGATTAATTGCTTCCCCATTTATATCAAATCTTTTTTCAGGTATTATGTTAGGGCCATTATCAATTGGATGTCCCATACCATCGAATATTCTACCAAGCATATCTTCAGAAACACCTAATTCAAGTGGTCTTCCTAAGAATCTAGCCTTTGTTTCTTTTAAGTTAATTCCTGATGATCCTTCAAAAAGCTGAACCATAGCCTTAGTTCCATTAATTTCAAGAACCTTACCTCTTCTCTTTTCTCCAGTTTGAAGTTCAACTTCAACTAATTCATCATATTTAACACCTTCAACGCCTTCAACAACCATTAAAGGTCCTACAACTTCTGTTACTGTCTTGTATTCTCTAAGCATCTAGAACACCTCCTTCTTCAGTTATTAGTGCATCTATAGCAGATTTTAATTCTAATTCAATTTCATCTATCTTATTTATATTCTTTTCATTAATATACTTACTTCTTGCTATTTTATCTCTAATTTCATCTAAGCCTAAAATTTTATTTAAATAAACGCCTGCTTTTAATGCTCTTTCTGCTTCTTTTCTGAAAAGAAGTATTAACTTTAGCATCTTATATTGTTTATCTAATGAAGCATATGTATCAACTTCATGGAAGGCATTTTGTTGAAGATAGTCTTCTCTTAATGACTTAGATACTTCTAATTTAAGTCTATCCATTTCAGATAAGGCATCAATTCCAACAAGACTTACTATTTCTTGAAGTCCTGATTCTTCTTGAAGTAAAGTCATAGCTTCTTGTCTTAAAGTTGACCAATCAGATGCAACTTCTTCATTCATCCATGTATCAATTGTATCTGCATATAATGAATATGAATTTAACCAATTTATTGATGGGAAATGTCTCTTATAAGCTAATTGAGCATCTAATCCCCAGAAAACCTTAACTATTCTAAGAGTTGCTTGAGTAACTGGCTCAGATAAATCTCCTCCTGGAGGTGATACTGCTCCAATAGCTGTTACAGCTCCTTCTCTACCATCTTTACCTAAACATATTACCTTACCAGCTCTTTCATAATAATCAGCAAGTCTTGAGCCAAGATAAGCTGGATATCCTTCATCCCCTGGCATTTCTTCAAGTCTTCCTGACATTTCTCTTAGTGCTTCTGCCCATCTTGATGTTGAGTCAGCCATGATTGAAACTGAATATCCCATATCTCTAAAGTATTCAGCAATAGTTATTCCTGTATATATACAAGCTTCTCTAGCTGCAACTGGCATATTTGAAGTATTTGCTATAAGAACTGTTCTCTTCATTAAGCTTTCACCAGTTTTAGGGTCCTTAAGTTCTGGGAATTCATTAAGAACGTCTGTCATTTCATTACCACGTTCTCCACAACCAACATATACAACTATTTCAGTATCTCCCCATTTAGCTACTTGGTGCTGAACAACTGTTTTACCTGCTCCGAATGGACCTGGAACTGCAGCTGCACCACCTTTAGCAACTGGGAAGAAAGTATCTATAACTCTTTGACCTGTTGTCATTGGAGCTTCTGGCTTTAACTTTCTTGCAAATGGTCTTCCTTTTCTTGCTGGCCATTTTTGCATTAAAGTTATTTCCTTATCACCTTTTTCAGTTTCTACTATACATACAGTATCAACTATAGTAAATTCGCCTTCTTTTATTTCTTTTATAGTCCCCTTAACACCGTAAGGAATCATTATCTTATGAAGTACAACTGAAGTTTCTTGAACTGTTCCAATAATATCTCCAGCTTCTACTACATCCCCTACCTTTGCTGTAGGGTCAAACTTCCAAAGTCTTTCTCTATTTAAAGATTTAACAGCTACACCCTTCTTTAAGAATGGTGAATTTGCAGCCTTTTCAAAGGCATCAAGTGGTCTTTGAATACCATCAAACATAGATTCAATAAGACCTGGTCCTAATTCTATACTTAAAGGTTCTCCAGTAGTAACTACTGGGTCCCCTGGTCCAATTCCTGTAGTTTCTTCGTAAACTTGGATAGATGCCTTATCATTTCTCATTTCTATGATTTCTCCAATAAGACCTTTTTCTCCAACCTTTACCATGTCGAATATATTTGCTTCTTCCATTCCCTCAGCTACAACTAAGGGACCTGCAACCTTAATTATCTTTCCGGTCTTCAACGTGCTAACCTACCTTCCTATAAAATATTAACGCCAACAGCTTTTTCCACACTATCACTAATTCTCTTAAGTCCAATATTCAATGAGCCTTGATTACTTGGAATTAATATTACAGATGGAAGTATTTGTTCATTGTAACGTGCTATTGTTTCTTCAATATTTTGAGCTACTTGCTCAGTAACGAAGATTACTGCATAATTATTTCTTGCACAATTATCCACTGCTTTTCTAGCTTCCTCAGCTTCTACAACTGGGAATACATCAATTCCTAAAGCTTTAAAAGCTAAAACTGAATCTTTATCTCCAACTACGCCTATTTTCTTATGCATATATATCACGCAACCTTTCTCTTATTACTTCCTCAGCAATATTATTAAGCTTGCCAACCATTATAATTCTTATTACTTTTATTTCTGTTTCCTTAGCATAAATATAAGATAATAATCTTTCTGGTCCAAAAGTAACTAACTTAGAATTTTTCATTAAGTCCATAATATAGTTATCACTTAATTTTTCTAAAAGACTTGCTGATTCAGTAGCTATATATCCTTCAAAGCCTTCTTTAATTAAATCAGAATAAATTGTACTTTGTAGTTTAGACATTATATTTTCTGGTGATTCATTAATTAAGGAAATTAATTTACTACTATCTATATCTCCACCTTCAAAAATAACTTCTCCAGCAAAATCTCTTCCTTTATTTTGTTTCTTTATTCTAAGTAAAGTTCTTATATTAGTAGAGTCTATGATAGCCTTAACTAAGTTATCTATAAACTTATAATTTAAAGCTTTATTTATTTCTACTAATTCTTTAAACATGTATTTATCTATAATAATATCTATTTTTTGTGGATCCTTAGTTTCTTCAAAAGACTTCATTGCTTCTTGAATTCCCTTGCCTAAGGTTCCATTTAAGCTTTTTAAATTATCAGAATCTATCTTTCTCTTTATTTCTTGTAAATCAATATTTCCAAGCTTTATAAGCATTGATGATAAATCCTTACCTAATACTTTTTCTTTTAAAAGAACTTTAGCATTATGATAGTCATATTTTAAGTTCATTATTTTTACAACTTCTTTAATAGGACTTATTTCATAAACTAAATCATACACTCTTTTTAACTCTGCAGTTAGAATTTCTTCATAATCTTCTGCTCTTTTAATACCTGCTGAAACATTTGAATATTCTGTTTCATTTAATATTCTTAGAACTTCACTTGCAGATGAGGCTTCAATCATTCTTTCAACTTTTGCTTTATCAAGAAGTCTAGTTTCTAAAACCCATATTCTTGATACTGCTTGGGTAAATTTCATTACATCCATCTCTTACCCTCCTTAATTAAATAACACACTTGCTACTTCAAACTCCAATTCATCCTTTAATGAACTTACTAAAGCTTCATATGTATTATTTATTTCTATACCATTACTTTCAAGAATAAATCCACCTTTAAAGTTTCCTGCATTAGGGCTAAGCTTTATATTTCCTTTTTCACCTAATGCTTGGTTTAAATCATATATAAAAGTTAGATCAACTACTTCTAGTCCTTCTTTATTTAAAATAAGATTTTGTTCTCCTATTTCACCTAATGAAAGTATTGTGTGTTTAATAAATCTTAAAAAATCATCTCCTGTTATAGAAGATAAAACATCTATACTTTTATCAAACACTTCTTTTATTACTTCTTGCTTTGCACATAATTTATTATTTCTAACCTTTAGAGAAGCAGAAGATAAAATTCTTTCTTTTCTGCTCTTAGCCTCAACCTCAGCCTTATGTATAATTTCCTTTTCTATTTCCTTGGCTTTAGCTACTTTCTTTGAAAGAATTTTATTCTTTTCTTCTTCTGCAGAAGCTAGAATGTTTTCCTTTCTTTCTTCGGCATCCCTAAGGATTTTAGAAGTTAGATTACTTATACTTGCCATCGCCTATTCTCTCCAATCCTAGAATCCTTTATTTACTAACATAAATGAAATAACGAAGCCTAATAATGCGTATGTTTCAACCATAGCTGCTAAGATTATACCTTTAGTATTATGTTCTTCATTCTTAGCTAATATTTGAATTCCTGATGCTGCAACTTTACCTTGAGCTATACCAGACCAAAGACCTGCAAAAGCTATTGGAAGTCCTGCTGCTAATAAATATAAACCTTGTTCAAAGGCCATACCTGAAGTCATCTTAGTAAATATTAAGAAACCTATAACGAAACCATATAAACCTTGTGTACCTGGTAATAATTGAAGAACTAAAGCCTTACCAAATTTCTCTGGTTCTTCTGTAACTAAACCTGTAGCTGCTTCACCAACTATACCAACACCCTTAGCTGAACCTATACCTGATAATCCAACTGCTAGTGCTGCTCCAAGTGCTGCAAAGATCATTCCTCCATTATTTTCTATAAAAAATTGAATCCATGTCATTTCCATTTATAATTCCTCCTAATTTCTTTTGATACTTATATACTTTTCTGAACTTTTAAACGCTTTAAATGGTCTTCCACCACCATCATAAAACTTACCGAAATATTCAACATATTGAAGTCTTGCCGTATGAACATATGCTCCAAGTAAAGATAATCCTAAATTAAATATATGGAATAATACGAATAATACTGGTCCTAATAATACTGCAGCCACTCCTGGTAAAGTGTGTATTAATAAATTTAATGCTCCTGCAATAGATCCACCTGCAAGTCCTAATGCCATAAGTCTTGTATATGACACTAAATCCCCTACATAGCCAGTAATACCATATAAAGCATATAATCCTTGACCAGCCTTAGCTCCAAAAGATTTTTCTTCTCTTCCACCACCAATAACTATTAATATGGCACCTATAATTGATGTAATAATAAATAGTATATTTAAGAAACTTGGTAAACTTAAGAATTTTACTGCTGCAATTCCTCCTAGTGATAATAATGTAATTATCCAAGAACCTGCATCAAGTAAGGCATCTTTACTTTTACCTATTCTTATTAAACTATAAGCTTTAATAAATAGTCCAAAGAATATTTGAATAACTCCTAAGACTAGAGATAATACAACTATTGTCATTACATCCTTATTAGTATCTATTAATTTGAATGGCATTGTAATTGCATCTCCAAAGAAAGATCCATAAACTAATCCAAAGAATATTGTTGGGAAACTTAAATAGAAGAAAAATTTCATAAAATCTCTCATACTATTGTTTAGTTTCAAAAATTTTAAAGCTATAATTGAAGCTATTAATACTAATAATCCATAACCTACATCAGCAACCATCATACCAAAGAATATTAAGTAAAATGGTGTAAGAAGTGGAGTTGGATCAATTTCATTATATTTTGGATAACTGTACATTCCAGTTATACTTTCAAAAGCTGAAACTAACTCTCCATTTTTTAATTTTATAGGAACATCATCTATTTCCTCTTCTTTAACATCTTCAAACTCTATATAATAGTCATCATTTAGAACTTTTGAACATATAGTTTTTAAGTCTTCACTATCTTCTTCAGCTATCCAACCTTGTATAGCACAAACATTTTTAGTCTTTAAAAAGTTACTAGAAACCTTTTTTCTTTCAACCTTACTTGCAAAATAGTCATAAGCTAATTCTAATATTTTCAAATCTTCTTCAAAATCTGATATTTCTTCTTGAATAAAGAATTTTTTAGATTTAATTTCTTCTATATCATGTTTAAAATCTAGAATTAGTTTTAATGGTACATCTGCATGTTCTGTTTTAAAAGCTGTAAATCCAAAACTTCTTAAAACTTCTGAAATATTTTCATCATATTCATTATTAGCTAAGATTAATAAATTAATGTCATTTGTACTTCTTGAAATAATTTCAACATAACAATTTGACAACTCTTGAAACATTGTTTCCTCATAACCTTTAGCTATTGTTCCTAAATAATAAGATGTATTTCTCAATGTTTTAAGTTCATTTAAAGGAACATCTAAGTTTTCCCATGGAGTTAAAACATCTATTTCAGATTGTAATTTTGTTACTTCTGAGTCTAACTTTAATAACTCAGCTTCCTTTTCCTTAGCCTTTTCATAACTATTAATCCAATTAGAAGAATTAACCTTTTCTTCTAATTCATCTAAGGTTAAAGATACTTTTCCTTCTCTTAACGCCTTTAATCCAGATTTTTTAGGAACATATTTATTGAAAAATTCAACTCCAAATTTTGCTTTTGATAAATTTTCTTCATATTTAGAACACTCTACTTCATCATTATCCTTAGATAATTTTTTCAAATCTTCATATTTTTCAAGAAAACCTTCATCTTGTAAATTAATAAATTCAACATTAGATAAGCCTTGAACTTCTTTTAAAAACTTTGGCTTTTTAGATTCAAAGGTAAGCAAAGTAAACTTCTTCATCTTAACTATTGCCATTAATCTTCACTATCCTCTCAACGATTAAATTAATAGCATTATTTTTCTTATCAGTGGAAATATTCTTTATTTTTTGCACTTCAATTTCACCTTTATCTAATATAGGCTTAGCTTCATTATTTCCATCATCTTCTGCTTTTTTAATTATTTCTTTCTTCTTTAAATTAGCAGAATCTATAATTTTTTTGTACTCTTCATCAGCTAATATACTTGCTTCTTTTATTATTTCCTTTGATCTTAAAGTAGCATCTTTAATTATTTTTTCAGCCTGCTCTTCAGACTTTCTAATATTATTTATTGCTTCTAATGCCAAAATCTCACCACCTTTAGTATATTAAATAATAATAATATAGTAATTAATACTTTATGTAGTATTAATTACTTCTTTTATATTATACACTATTCCTTATTTTTTTCAACATTTTTATTCATTTTTTGCATAAATAATGATTTTTATTTGATTATAATTTATTTTTATAAGTTTTATTTAATAAAATTACTTAATATTTATTACATCGCCTCCATATCCAAATAAATAATAATCCTTTTCTTTAATTACTATCGAAGATTCTATAAATTTTTTAATATTTATATTAAAACCTTCCAAATAGTAATTTTTAAATGAATATTCTTCTCTTAATTTTCCTTTTATTTCTTCTTCTTCTTTTTTATCAATACCCCTACCAAGGAAATCAGGTATTCCTCTTTTTTTATTAAAATTTAAATAATCATATCTTAATATTTCTTTTAATATAAAATTATCTTCTTTTAATATTTCCATATTAAAATCTAAAAATACTCTATAGTACTCACTATTTCCTATATTTCTATTAAAGTATCCTTTTTTATCAAAATAATCTCCTAATTCATAATAAAAATCAAAAGGTGTATCAAACTTATTAATAAAATATTTTATTATGTTATTAAATTTTTGAGAATTATAGTATTTATCTACCATTTCTTCTACCTTTTTAAGTTTAATAAGCTCTTCATAACTTATATCCTTTGTTTTTAATATTTCATATGGAGGATATGGTGAATACTTCATACCATATTCTTGCGCTTCTTCTCTCATTGATGATCCTCTCAGAAGCTTTAAAAATCCCAATTGTATCTCTTCTGGAGCTATACTATATACATCATTAAAGGATTTTTTAAAAGAATTATAATCTTCTCCAGGAAGTCCTGCAATTAAATCAAGATGCTGTTTAATATTTCTTATTTTAAGAAGTTCATCTACCTTTTCCTTTATATCACTAAAATTAACAAATCTATTTATTTTATTTAAAACTTCATCATTTGTAGTTTGAACTCCTACTTCAAATTGAAATCTATCCTTAGGTGCTTTTCTTAATAATTCAAGTTCAGCTTCCTTTAAAATATCTGCTGATATTTCAAAATGGAATTGTGTTTTAGTTTCTTGATTTATTAAAAACTCCCATATAGCCATTGTAAATTTATGATTACAATTGAAAGTTCTATCAACAAACTTTACTAGCCTTACTTCCTTATCTATAAAGTATTTTAATTCTTTCTTTACTCTTTCTACATCTAAGAATCTAACACCATGAGTTGTAGATGATAAGCAATATTTACAATTAAATGGACATCCTCTACTTGCTTCATAGTATACTATTTTATTATCTAGATTTTCATCTTCTTCATAAGGAAAAACTATTTCATTCATATTCATTAAAGGTCTTTTACCATTTGAATATACTTCACCATTTTCTTTATAGTAAAGTCCTCTAATTGATTTTATATCTCTTTCTCCAAGCTTATATTCTACGAATTCTCTATAAGTTTTCTCCCCTTCTCCTTCAATAATATATTCCCCATTTAATTCTTTAAGTATGTTTTGACTATCGTAGGAAACTTCTGGCCCTCCATAAACAATTTCTATACTTTCATCTACTAACTTTATTAAATTTGAAAGTCTTCTTATCATTTCTATATTCCATATGTAAGTAGAAAAGGCTACAACATTAGGCCTTTCCTTAATAATTTCTTCTAATATTTTTTCTTCCCTATCATTTATAGAGAACTCTCTAATTTTACATTGATAATTCATATCTTTCGTAAATGCCTTTAAATATCTAACAGCTAAATTGCTATGTACGAACTTAGAGTTTAAAGCTGTAAGTAAAATTTTCATAAGTATATCTCCTTTCAAGTTTAAAAACTATAATTTTTTCCCCCTTATAAAATGAATATCCTCCCATAATTTAGTTTCTTCTATTATATAATATTTTTCAAGAAGTTTTTGATTTTCTTCAATATTTGACCTTATTATAGGATTTAAATTTTTAAATTCAAACTCTTTATATTTTCCTGATGGAAGGACTGCTATTATTTTATTATTTATTCTATCTCTAATCTCTTTATTTATATCCCATATAAATAATTCTCCTCCAGATTTAATATATTTACTTACCTCTTCTATTAATTTGAATCTAGTTAAGTTATTCCATATATTACTTAAACAAAAAAACATAGTACAACTGTCATACTCTTCTTCCTTTAAAATATGATAATTATCTCCATTCACATAATCTACGCATATTTCATTCATTATTTCCTTAGAAATATTGTAAATAACTCCAAAGCTTTCTCCAACATCTAATATATTTCCCTTTAGCTTTACATCTGATAAATTCAATACTATTGTTTTTCCCATCTTACCCAACCTCCATATTACATAAGTTACATTATATTTATATTAGTAGTTATATAAATTTATTATTATTTTTTATTATTATTTTAAATTCTTTCATTATTCATATTTATATCTTCTAAAGAATAGATATAAATGTATTAATTGGAGGTGAAAAGTTTGAAAGAAAATAGTTTTCTGAAAAATTCTGTCCTTCTGACAGCATCAAATATAACTACAGGTATATTGGGATTTATTTTCTCAATTTACTTATCTAATCTTATAGGCCCTGTTGGTATTGGACTTTATAGTTTAGTTATGCCTATTTATAACCTTTTTATTTGTCTTATGACTGCTGGTATAATAGCTGCAATATCTAAGGTTTCTGCTATATATAAATCAAAAGGTCAATACAATAATATAAGTAAAACTGTAAAATCTGTTGCAAGTTTTAATGTTATATGGGCTACTTTTATAGGAGTAACAGTGTTTTTTTTAGCTCCTTACATAAGTAAATATGGAATTAATGATATTAGAACAGTAAATGCAATTAGAATAACTTGCCCTGCTATGATATTTATAGCACTATCTAATATTCTAAAAGGCTACTTTTATGGAGTTTCTAAAATAGTGGTACCTTCTTTTATAGATATTTTAGAAAAGGCTATGCGTATTATAACTATAACATTACTAATTTATGCATTTAAAGCTAATTCAATTACAGCTCTTGTAACTTTAGCATATTTATCTCTTGCTATAGGTGAATTACAAAGTTTAATTTTACTTTTTATTTATTATAAAAATCTGACTAAAAAACTTCCTGTATCAACTAAAAAGCCTGAAAGAGCATCTCAATTATTATTCAATGTATTAATTATAGCACTTCCTTTATGCTTAAATGGATTTTTAGGAAATTTATTTGGAACTGCTGCTACACTTTTAGTTCCAAGAAGATTAGTATCTGCTGGATTCGATACTGTAACAGCCTTAGGTATGATTGGTAAATTCACAGGTATGGCATTAACTATTGTAACCTTTCCAATGATAGTAATTATGTCTATAAATTCCTTAATAGTTCCTGATCTTTCTGAAACTATTAGTAGGAGAGATTATTACAATGCATCTGTAAGGATAAAGAAAGTTATGAAAATAGCCTTTTTATTAGGTTTAGCCACTACTGTAATCTGTAACTTAATTCCGCATTCCTTAGGAGAGATGTTCTACGGAAGAGATGATTTAGGTAATTATATAAAAATAGCCTCCTTAAGTGCACCTATTTTCTTTACGGCAAGTACAATGTTTGGAATATTAAATGGATTAAACAAACAAGGAATTATTCTTAGAAATTCATTAATAGTATCTTCAATAGAAATTGTATGTCTATTTATATTTATAGGCATTCCAGGTGTTAATATAATGGGCTATGGTATAACATTATTTATAACTTCAAGTATAAGTTTATTTATTAACCTTAGAGAAGTTCAAAAACACATATATCTAGATTTATCTATAAGTAATATAATAATTTTTATTTTATTATCTATACTAATATATTTCATCTTAAATGGTCTTACAAGCAATATACTTAATAACTTTAGTACTATTAAAAATATCATAATTATATTATTGACCTTTTTAATATTCTCTGTGCTGAGTTTCTTTGGTGTGGAAGAAGAGTGAAGCTATAGAAAGCTAAGTAAGAAGGAATAGGTAATAAGTAAGAGTTTTGTGATTGTACACTATTACAATGCATAATGCGTAATAGATAATTCATTATGCATTATTATGGTGGAAATTTAGTAAACTGAATTTTTTTAAATGAATTAAATGATTAATTAATAATTATAATAAAGGCTTTAAGCTCAAAAACTAAACTTTTAGAATTTGAACTAAATATAGGTATTAAGTGTTTTAAACTAAGTTTTAAAACAAATGAAAAAATCACTCCATCCCACCAAGATTAATAGTGCTTTTTCATAAGATTTTATTTATTTTTAAATAAATCTAACCAATAGCCCTAAAACTAAAAACCTTCTAAGGACTGCTTAGTGTTTACGCACTAAGCTTTTCTTATTTATCTTTACATAAGTTCGATTTTGCTGAATCTAATTTCAGTAAAAAATATACCAATAAACATTAAGCCAACTTATACCTTATGAATTTTTCTTAATATAAATTTTTAAAGCTTTTATTAAAAGTATTAAAATATATATACCTAATCCTGCAAAAGCTAAAGCTAAAGCTATATTGAAAATTGACCATATAGCCATCTTAGATGCAAATTCCATAGCTCTACTCCTTTCATAGTATAACTCTTTCTAATTACACATACTAATCAGAAAAAACACTTTCTCCCACTAACCTATGTGATAGTGAATAGAAAAATCCTATTATAATTCCAAGCCAAAAATGACTTAAATTAAATGATTCTTTTATTGTAACAGATATACCTAAAAAAATAGCATATATTATCCATTTGAAAAAAGATTTATATTTTAGCTTTGAAAGTCTATTTTTAATAGGAACAAATAGTCTTAGTATGCTATTATTTAGAGCATAAAATAGAATCTGGAAAAAGAAGCAAGACACAACCATAGCTACAGTACATATTAAGAAATTAAAAAACATTATAAAAACCTCCATAAATTAAATTTACTTTTTCATAAGCAGTTCCTCTTCATAATTCATCTTATTATATAATTCTTTTAAATCCTTAATAACATTCTCATCTGTATATTTATATATATAAAGTTCTGTCTCTTCGTTAATATATTTATAAATGTAGATTTGATTTTTAGAAATTCCTATTGAAGATATATAACTTTTTTCTTTGTCCATATTATCTATTAATGAAATTACAAAGTCAGGATTCTTTTGTTTTTTATTACTTGATACAGCATTTATTGGTTTTAAATATTCTTCTATAGTTTTTATATCAATTTCATTAGTAATCATTTTACTTCTTCCTACCTCTTTTTGATTGTAAGAAATAACTTAAAAGCTTTTTTTAATTTTATTGAAAAATTTAAGAAGTTAAACATAATACAAATGGATAAAATAGAATTTTATTTTTCAAGTATTAGTGATGGACTTAACCAAAGTAATTTATCCATATTTGAAATATTTCTTACAAATTTTAATATAAATGAACTACTTCAGCTTAAAGGAAAAATAGAAAAAATAGAAAAATTAGAAGAAGATGATGTTAAAAATATATGTTTAAAAGAATTAATTAAATTTATAATAGAAAACTTTGATGATAAAAATCTAAGCTTATCTATTAGCAAAGATGAATTTCTTAAATATTTAATTAATAGTAAAGACTTTTCTTATGAATCCAAATGGAAATTAACAGTACTATTAGAAGATAGCAAAAACTATTTACTACAGTACTTTAATATATTCTTAGATTCAATAAATAACTTTGAAAGTACTTTTACAGTATTCGAAAAAGAGAAAAATAATTTTATATCTCAACTAAAAAGAGAATTGGATAAAGATAAAAATTTCCTAACAGAACTTAGCAGCTTTAAAATAGATGATTCTAATCCATTAATAATATATCCATCTATGATAGACTTCAGAAAAATTTCATTTAGCGAAAATATAAACCCACTAACCCCAATAAATGAAAGTAGTATATGCTACTTTGGATATAAATTTCAAGAGCTTATGAACTTATCAAAAGGAAAAAAGAACGAAGAAGAGATGCTACTAGAAAAATTAAAATGCTTAAGCGATAAAAGCAAATACGAAATTCTAAAAATGCTAAACAATGAACCTATGTATGGTCAACAAATAGCTCAAAAGCTAAATCTAACCACAGCTACAATTTCATATCATATGAATGCATTATCACTAAACAAGCTAGTTACTATAAATAAAAAAGATAATAAAGCCTATTATAATATAAACAAAGAAGAATTAAATAAAATATGCGCTTTACTAAAAGATACTTTCTATATTAATGTCAAGATTTTTTTGAACAATTGTGCCAAGATTTTTATGTACAATTATTCAGCTATTTTTATCAGCTATTTTGGATAATGCAGTAGCAGTTCTATAAGAGTTTCCTAGAATATTAACAATAGTAGAATGATGGACAAGTCTATCTAAAATAGCACTAGCTAACATATTATCTACAAATACTTGATTCCAGTCGGATAGATTTATATTACTAGTAACTATTGTACTTTTCTTTTCATAACGCCTATCTATAAGCTGAAAAAACATTTTTGCTTCTTGCTCACCAATAGGTAAATATCCAATTTCATCAATTATAAGAAGTTTATATTTACTAAAATGTTTTATCCTATCGTCAAGCTTATTCTCCAAGTAAGCTTTTTTTAATTGCTCTATTAAATCTTGGCATTTTATAAAATAAGTACTTACTCTTTTCTTTGCAGCAGCAATTCCAATTGAGGTCGCAAGGTGGGTTTTACCCACGCCGCTATTCCCTATTAAAATAATACTGCTATTATTTTCTAAAAATCTCAAACTTTCAAAGTCTAAAAATTGTTGTTTATTTATTTTAGGTTGAAACTCAAAATCAAAATCTTTTAACTCTTTCAGGTGCGGAAAGCCAGCTACTTTAACCATGGCATGAGCTGCATTAAAATTTTTAACTTCAACTTCTTTACTAGTTAATTCACTTAAGGCATCTACAATACTTATTTTATGATCATTTATTTTATTAATATAATCATCTATTTGAAGACTTATTTGTGTTAATTTAAGCTCACGTAGATTCTCCTGTAATTGTTGATAACTGTTCATTAAATTTTTTCATCTCCTCTAAATGTTTAACTGCATAATCTTTAACGTTTTCTTGACTTGAATTTTTAAATGTTACTCCCACCATTGCTAAATGATGATTCTCTTGATAATTTATTTTTTTATTAGAAATTGTATGTAAAGTTATTAATTTTTGACCATAATAAACATATAAGTTATTATCAATAACTTTAACAACAATATTTTTACCAATAAAATCAATAGGGACTGAATATAAATTTCCCTTATAGCGAAATAGTGAATTGGAATTAACTTTCGCATTTATTGTTGTGTTTTTGTAGTAAGAACATATTTTATCATTCGGTAGTGGTAAAAGATGTTCTTTCTCTTTCTTAAACACTAAAATTGGCGGTATTCCTGTAGCTTGACATATCCTTAAATTAGCTTCATCTGTTATCTGTTGCATTTTTTCATATAACTGTTGTTCATTATCAAGCAGACCATTATAATTCATTATTTCATCTATAATTCTCATAGGATTTTCAACCTTAGCCTTAGTATTCGGCCTTGCTCTAACGCAAGGGACGATGTTAAACCCAAAGTCATCAGCAAACTGTTGAAATTTAGGATTAACTTTGCCGACGGAACTTTCAGTTCTAGCTTTATCCATCATGGTAGATGCATTATCTATAAATATTTCTTCTGGAACACCTCCAAATGATTCTAATGCCTTAACTAAAAAATCAAATAAATAAGCCTGAGATTTAGCAGGAGAAACTGCCCAGTATTTAAATCTAGAAGCTGATAATATTAAGCTACCAACATTAAAAGTTAATTCTTTACCGTCCCTGAAAGAAAACTTTAAATCTTCCTTCCAATCAAACTGCGCTTGTTTTCCAAAAGGAGTTTCTGATTTTACAGCATCTCTTTTTTTCTTTGGCTTAAAGTATTCTGCAAAATTTTCATGTTTTAGAATATAATAATTAAAATCGCTTCTTGAGCATTTTAATCCCTTTTCTCTAACCAAATATCTATAAAGATGAGATTTATAATAAAATATTTGCTTAGTTTCTGCTGAAAGCAGTGTCGAAATGATATCATAGAAATCATCTATTTTTGATTTCTTAGGTTTTCTATCTTTCTTAATATTTCCATCATAATACTTTTTAACTGTTCTTCTATCTACTCCTAATTCTCTTGCTATTGCACTAAAATTGGGTTTATCCAAATTATTAACCTCAATTAAAATTTTAAGCTTATGTAAATCTTGAACTGACTTTAAAATTATTTCAGTACTAATGTTTGTTGTGTAAATCATATTCATCACCATTAATACTGTGTTAAATTTTACCTAGTATTATACATAAAAATATTGGTCACTCTGTACATTCTTATCTTAGCATTTATATTTCTAAAGTAAATAAAGGATATAAATATTATAATTACTACTACCTACTTTACTACTAGTAGCATTACCATAATATTTATATCCTTAATTATACACTTCAATCAATACATAATTTATAATTTATAATGCATAATGCACTATAAATTATATTTTGAATCTATTTACTCTTACTTCTTAACTATTCACTATTTAACTCTTACTTCTTACTTCTTCATTCCTAAAGTAGTTCTTTTCTTAATCTTCTTGGTAAGAATTTAAATAATTTTGGTGAAAATAAATCTAAGTCATTCTTTCTAATTCCTCCAAAGTAAATCATTGTATAAAGGTAAACAACTCCCCCTATTCCAATAAGTATTACAGTCACTATAGCATAAATAATTTTTCCTCCACCTAAAGCTTCAGCTGCCTTAATTATTGGGAATTTTGCAACAAATATAACTAAAGTCATTAGCAAAGCGCAAATCGTTGGCACTATTGCTTGCTTTACAATAGGAATATTTACTTTAAAGAACTGTTTAATCTTTTTATGATTTATTACTGTAGGTATTATAAATGATACAAAGGTTGCAATTACTGCTCCCATTATATTAACACTTGGAATAGATACTAATAAAACATTTATTATTATTTTTGCAACTAGTCCAAGACTTGCAGATACAATAATTAAGTATAATTTATTAATACCTTGTAAAATAACATTTTGTATAGTTGTTATGGACATAAATATTAATAATGATGAACCATACATAAGTAAAAAATAGCCTGATTCTGAAGGAAATAAAAAGCTATATATTTCTTTACTTAATATAGCTAACCCAAAGGTTGCTGGCATAACTATTATGTACATCATTCTAAAAGCATAGCTTGTTTGCTGTTTTAAATCTTTCTTATTTTTATAAACAAAGGCCTGTATAATCTTTGGAAATATTGATGTTCCAAGAGCTGTTACTATTGCAAGTGGTACATAAACAAGAGTTTTATAATAAGATAGTACTGCTGATAAACTATTTATCTTATCTACATCAAAACCAGCAGCTTTTAAGCTTCTAGCTAAAGTTATACTATCTATAACCCCAGCAAAATTTTGAACTGCTGCAACTAAAGTTATAGGAATAGCATACATAAATATTTTTTTAACTATTCTCTTATCTGAAACCTTCTTTTTACTTGCATCATGATTTCTTTCAGCTTCTTCTTCAAAATCTCTCTTATTATATATATAAATAATATATATAATCCCACCAATTGCTCCAAGAGAAGTTCCAACAGTTCCTCCAGCACTTCCCCAGTCTAAACTACTTGTAACTTTTAACAATAAAAATGCAAATACTAAGCTAAGAACTACATTTATTAATTGCTCAATAATTTGAGATATAGCTAAAGACTCCATTTCTTCAACACCTTGCATATAGCCTCTATAAGCAGCCAAAACAGCTGCAAATATTAATGCAGGTCCTAAAAATACAAATGTCCATGCCGATTGCTCTCTATAAATTAATTTAGATATAGGAAATGCTAAAGCCATAAATATTCCAGCAATAACCATACTGATAATTCCAAAATATCTTATTGATAGTTTCATTGCTCTTAAAGCATCCTTATTATTTCCTAGTGCTCTTAGTTCAGTAACTACCTTAGTTACAGCAGGTTGCGCACCTAAGCTTGTTACTGCAATTAAAAATACAAATATATCATAGCCTACTACATATATTCCATAACCAGTTTCGCCTAAAACCCATGTTAATAAAGGAACATATATTGCTGATAATAATTTACCAGCAATACCAGCTATTGATAATATTAAAAACCCACGTCCTACTGATTTTTGTTCCATATTAAACCTCTATTTACTATATTTTAAACTTAAACACATCATTTTTTATCTTTTTAAATACTGGTGGTAAGCTCTCTGTTATTGTTTTATTATTTAAATAGCTTAATTTATCTTTTGTATCCCTAAAAATTAATTTATATGCATATAAGAATTGGCAATCTAAACCGAACTTATTTGCAAAGAATGAATTAAGTTTTCTATCACCATATTTATTATCACCTATAATAGGAGTTCCTAAGTGAGATAGATGAGCCCTTATTTGATGGCTTCTTCCTGTTATTAAATCTATTTCTAAAAATGAATAAGCTCCATTTGTTTTTAAAGTTTTAACTTCCATTGCTATTTCTTTAGAATTAGGTACTTTTTCATCATAAATCCTAGAAATATTTGCATCCTCATTTTTTAGAATATATCCTTTATATAATCCATCCTTAATTTTACCCTTAACTAAGGCATTATAGTATTTTTCAACCTTACCTTCTCTTATTAATTCATTTACATTTCTTAACGCTTCAAAATTCTTCCCGAATATAACTATTCCTGAAGTATTTCTATCTAATCTATTACATGGTGCTGGAGTAAAGGTTACTTCATTTTCAGGTAAATAATCACCTTTTTCATTTAAGTATGATAATACATAATCAGTTAAACTTGGCTCCTTTCCCTTTTCATCTGGATGAACTAGGATATTAGGCCATTTTTCAACTATTAATATATTAGCATCCTCATATGTTATTTTCATTCCACTTGCATTTACCTTAATAAACTTTTCTTCTGGTTTTTCTTTAGTACTTTGTATATATTTAATTTCAATCACATCATCTACTTGAAGAGTGTAATTCTCTTTTTGTTTTTTTCCATTAACTCTTACATCACCTTTTCTTAAGGCTTTAAATATTTTACTTAATGGAACATCCTTTAATAACTTTCTTAAAAATTTGTCTAACCTTTGACCTGCTTCATTTGTTCCTATTTCTATTCTCAAAGTAATCACTCCTAGTTTCTATTTTATGAACTATTTTCCCCATTCTAATAGATTAATATTAATTTAACTTCTTGTCAAATATTCAAATGCCATTTGACATTGCATTGCTACTCCAAGTGGTAGACAATCTTCATCTATATCAAATAAACTACTATGTGCTGGATAAATTATGTTCTTTTCTTTATTACCTGAACCTAAGAAATAAAATACTGCTGGTCTTTCATTTGCAAAATATGCAAAGCTTTCAACCCCCATTTTAGGATGCTTTTGAAGTAATACATTTTCACTTCCTAAAATCTTTTCTGCTCCTATCTTAAAAAGCTCTACCATATTATCATCATTATAAAGATTAGGATAAGATTCTTCTATATCTATTTCTGCAGAAGCCCTAGAAGACTTACATATTCCTTCTACTATATCTCTTAATCTTTCCTTTGCAAAAGCTCTATCTTCTTTACTCATAGTTCTTATAACACCACTTATTGTAACCTCTTCTGGTATTATATTTTGAGCAGTTCCACCATGAATACTTCCAACAGTTATTACTGCAGGGTTAGCTGTATTTATTTCTCTACTAACTATAGTTTGTAATGCCAATACAATATGACTTGCTATAACTACTGGATCTACAGTAGTATGAGGATAAGCTCCATGACCACCTGATCCCTTAATCTTTATAGTAAATGGATTTGATGCTGCATTTACTACTCCATCCTTTATCATAATTGTTCCACATTCTAAAGTTTCCTCTACATGAAGGCCACAAACACAATCTACTTTAGGATTTTCTAAAACTCCTTCTTCAATCATAAATCTAGCTCCACCAATTGTTTCTTCAGCTGGTTCAAAGAATAATTTAACATTTCCACTAAATAAATGCTTGTTTTTATTTAATAATTTAGCTGCCCCTAATAAAATTGTAGCATGAGCATCATGTCCACATGCATGCATTCTACCACTTATTTTTGAATTATAATCACAAACCTTCTTATCTAAGATAGGTAGTCCATCAATATCTCCTCTTAAAGCTATTGTCCTTATATTATCACTATTACTTTCCTTAGTTCCTCTTATAATTCCACAAACTCCTGTTTTAGCTACTTCTCTAAATTCAATACCTTCATTTTTCAAAAAGTCTTTTATAAATTTAGAAGTTTCATATTCCTCCATACCTAACTCTGGATGTTCATGTAATGTTCTTCTTACTTTAATTAATTCATCTTTTATGCTTATTGCTTCATTTTTAAAATTCATAAATTTTGCCCCCTTATTTATATTTATGTAATATTACTTAGGACCAGAAAACTTTAATGCTATCCCCATCTTTCAACTTTTCTGTATAGCCTACTTTGTTTCCATTTAACATTAAATTAATTATGCCCTTTGCTTCTCTTAAATCAAAAGAAACATAGTTAAATATATCAACAAAAACGTATTCTTTTTTCCCATGTAATTTTACACTAGAATCATTAAATTTTACTTCTATTTCAGTTGTAGCTTTTGTTTTTTCTTCTTCATAAGTAGTTAATTTATCATTTTCATTAATAATATAGTTATCACTAATATTTACTGAATCCTTTTTAATATTTACTTCCTTTTTAATTATATACTTTTTTATATCCCCAATTGTCTTAGGAAGAATTATATTAATATCATCATTTTCTTTTATAAAATAATTTATATCTTATTATACTTTCAGAACTTATTGTTTTTAAAAACCTGCAGCTGCAATGGATACATCTTTAAGGTTAATACCTAATTCTGATTGAATTTCACTTAGTATTGTTTTAACACCTTTTGCTACTAAATCTATATCATGAATTTCTCCATCTATCATTGCTCTTTCTTCATGTTCTAAGTACTTTTCACATATAACTTTGAATTTATTATCTTCAATTATTCCAACAGTTCCTATTAATGACCGCATTCCCACATCTAGTGCAAATTTAACCTTACTTAAATCTACATTCTCCATATAAATACACCTCATACCCTATAATATAGCTTCTATTCTCCTTTTATTGCCATAATAAAATTATACAGCCTAATGTCTAATTAGTGAACAATTACTTATTTTTTGTAATAAGATTATTTTCCATTAATACCTTAATTGAGAAGCTTTTACCTATCTTATCGCCAAAATCTACTTTTATAACATCTTTATTAATTTCTAATACTCTGCCTCTTCCATAAGCCTTATGAGTAATTATATCATTAATCTTTATTCCATAATCTTCATTAGTTTCTATTTCTTTAAATTTACCTTCTATAACAAATCTTGAAGCTTCCTTAAATTTTCCTCTTTGAGTTTTAGGAGAAAATATATAAAGATTATCTATAGCCCTTGTTATTCCAACATAAAACAATCTTCTTTCTTCTTCAATATTTTCTTCCATTGAGGATCTATGTGGAATTGTTTCTTCATTTGCATTAATTAAAAATACATTTTTGAATTCCATTCCCTTAACTCCATGAATTGTACTTAAAATAACTCCTTCTTTTATATCCTTGCTTTCTTCTATACTTTCTTTAACTTTTTCTACATGAGAAAGCAATTCTATAATAGTCTTAAGTCCATCAGCTGCACTTTTAAATTCTTCCACTATATCTTCTAAATCATCAATACTTTGATTATACCTTTCTGAATAATCCTTTAGATAATCTATATAGCCAAGTTCCGTTATAATATATTGTATTGCTGATGATAAGGATAGCTTATTCAAGTGAATAATATCTTTTCTTAATTCATCTAGCTTTTTGGCTTGATATGGCGGTGTATCTTTTTTTTCAATTAATATATCAAAGGGAGATTTATCTTCTCTGTAAGTTCTTAAATATTCTAAATTGCTCTTACTAACATATCTAAAGGGTTTATTTATAGTATGTAAAAAACTCTCCCTGTCCTTAATATTAATAGCAAGTTGTAAATAAGCTAAAATATCCTTAGAAATAAAGTGTTCAAAAAAATTATATCCTTTATCTAAAAGGACAAAAGGTATTCTTCTTCTTGTAAATGTATCTATAAGGCTTCTAGCTTCCATATTAGTTCTATATAAAACAGCATTTTTACTTACATCATATATAGACTTTTCAATTATGTTCGCTATCTCTTCCCCTTGACTTCTTTCATCATAAGGAGATGAAAACTTTATAATTCCATTAGTGCTTTTATAAGAATTAATCACTTTATTATTTCGTTTTAAATTATGTTTTATTACATCTTTAGAAGCCTCCACAATATTTTCATTACTTCTATAATTTATAGATAAGTAAATCTTTTCTCCTCCATTAAATATTTCCTTAAAAGTCACCATGTACTCTGGCTTAGAGCCTCTAAAACTATAAATGCATTGATCTTCATCTCCTACTGCAAATAAAGAGTTGTTTTTATTCATCATTTTTAAAAATGTAATTTGTAAATCATCACAATCTTGAAATTCATCTACAAGAACATATTTAAATAAACTTAGATATTTATTTAATAAGCCTTCATTTTCTCTAAATAAAGTTATTACCTTTATTGATAAATCGTCAAAATCCCAAAGTTCATTTTTATTTTTATATTCTTCATATTTCTCTAAAGCTTCTACAAAAATATCCTTAGCTAAAGAAGGCTTAAAATCTTCTATTTTTTTTAAAGAAGTTTTAAATAATGAAATATTGTTAAGGACTTCTTTAATCTTATCTTCACTAACTTCATCTGAATATTTTGCTAAAACGGATTTAATAATTCTATGAGAAACACCTCCTTGAATTATAGATATATTGTGGCCTTCTCTTAATAGAATCTTATAAAATAATCCATGGAAGGTTCCAAAAAAAGGTGCAACTTCTCTATTAAATACATTTTTGTATCTAGTCCTCATATTATCTGCTGCTGCCCTTGTAAAAGTTATTACAATTATATTTCCAACCTTAACATTTAAATTAGTAACTAAATGATTTACTCTATTAATAATTACTGTAGTTTTACCAGAGCCTGGGGCTGCTACAACTAATACATTTTTTTCATTTATATTAACAGCTTTATTCTGATATTTATCTAAATCAACCTTCATGTTATCTCCTCTTACTATTTATTATTGACTTTTTTATACTACAAATAACTATATTGTAATAATTTATTTATAGAGGTACAATAGGTATATGTTTCAATATTAATTTCTTTAGTATATTAATATTAAGAAAAAGGAGAAGAATATGGAAAACTTAATAAGATTTGATGTTACTAATGAACGTAATCTAACAATGTTAGTAGATTTTTATGAGTTAACTATGGCAAATGGTTACTTTAATAAAGAAATTCAAAATAAAATAGCTTATTTTGATATGTATTTTAGAAGAGTTCCAGATGGTGGCGGATACTGTATTATGGCAGGAGTGGAACAATTAATTCAGTATTTAAGCAACTTAAATTTTACAGATTCTGATATAGATTATTTAAGAAGTAAAAATATTTTTTCAGAAGATTTTTTAACTTATCTAAAAAACTTTGAATTTGAATGTGATGTATGGGCTATTCCTGAGGGGAATTTTGTTTTTCCAAACCAACCACTTGTTGTCGTAAGAGGTCCAGTTGTTCAAGCTCAATTTATAGAAACTATGATCCTACTTACAATAAACCACCAAACTCTAATAGCAACTAAAGCTAATAGAATATGTAGAGCAGCAGACGGAAGAACTGTAATGGAGTTTGGTTCACGTAGAGCCCAAGGATATGATGGTGCTATATATGGTGCTAGAGCTTCTATAATTGGTGGATGTGATTCTACAGCTTGTACTATAGCCGATAAATATTTTAGTGTTCCAGCAGTTGGTACTATGGCTCATAGTTGGGTACAGTTATTTGATACTGAATATGAAGCATTTAAAGCCTGGGCTGAAGTTTATCCAGATAACTGTTCTCTATTAATTGATACTTACAACGTTTTAAAATCTGGATTACCAAATGCAATAAAGGTTTTTGATGAAATTTTAAAACCACTTGGAAAAAGACCTAAAGGTATTAGAATAGATTCTGGTGATATTACTTATCTAACTAAGAAATGTAGAAAAATTCTAGATGCAGCTGGATATGAAGATTGTAAGATAATAGTGTCTAACTCATTAGATGAACATATAATAAGAGATGTTTTAAGCCAAGGAGCTTGTATTGATTCCTTTGGAGTTGGTGAAAGATTAATAACTGCAAAATCAGAACCTGTTTTTGGAGGAGTCTATAAACTTGTAGCTGTTGAAAAAAATAATAAAATAATACCTAAAATAAAAATTAGTGAAAATACAGAAAAAATAACTAATCCAGGCTTTAAGAAAATATATAGAATTTATGACAAGGATACTCATAATGCTATAGCTGATCTTATTGCCTTAAACTCTGAAGTTATTGATGAATCAAAGCCACTTGAAATCTTCCATCCAATAGAAACTTGGAAGAGAAAAACGGTAACTAATTTTTATGTAAAAGATTTAATGGTAAAAATTTTCGATAAAGGTAATCAAGTATATGAAAGTCCTTCTGTATTAGAAATTAAAGAGTTTTCTAAAAATGAAAGTTTAAAAATGTGGCCTGAAATTCTAAGATTTGAAAATCCACATACTTATTATGTAGATTTATCAGAAAATTTATGGAAATTAAAACAAGACTTACTTCATAAATGTATAAAATAAGGAGCTGTATAGCTCCTTATTCCTATATTTCCATCTATATTTTTTAATAGTTAATAACCCTACTATCCTCATCATAACTTGAATATCTATCTTGAGAATAGAATAAATCATCATTTAAATTTTCTGCAAAAGAAAACTTAGCACCTGATGTTGATAATTCCTTAAAAGGACATATATCATTCTCGTTATCTACAGTATGCATTGGGCATTCATTATAACAATTAACCCTTTCTTTGTTTGTTGACCAAAACGGACACTTACTCATACTCTTCCCTCCAAACCCCAATAGTTGAAAACGAAATCACAATTTTCTTATATTATAGTATATATTTTTGTTAAAATAAAGTATTCTAGCACTACTTTTGTGAGACAAATATCGACTTAATTATCTATATTACTACACCGCTCTATGGATTTTGAATATATTCTCCATAATAGGTCCTCGTTAATACTCATTTTTTTTCGCATTTCAGTTATTTTATCACTATCAACATTTTCATAAGCTAATGCTAAGTCTAAAATATCCTTAAGTACATTTTGTTCTCCTAGTAATGCATTCTTAATCTCAGAGTTTAACGGTAACTCTTTAACTACATAATCAATATTTTTTTCAATCATTTGATGCATATTAGAAAATAATCCTACCATAAATGCTTGAGGAGCATAATTGGATGAAATTATATTAGATATTTCTTCACAAAATTTTGCTCTAATAATTATGCTATTTGCATACCCAGAATTTATAGAAGACATCTCTACAACAGTTAAAATAGATAACCATTTTCTAAGTTCTTCTCTACCTATTAATATAATAGCTTGTCTAATTGATTTTATTTCTTGAAGAAAATTAAAATATGATGAATTTATAAATTTTAAAAACTTATATGTTAATGCAACATCAGTTTTCATTATATATTCAACCTTATCAATATCATAATTTTCCTTAATAAGCTCAACTAATAACATAAATATGCTAGTATTCTTAACAGCAATATCCTTTCCTAAAAATATGGAAGGCTTACTATAGTAATACCCTTGAAAATAAATATATCCCAATTCTTTTGCTTCATTTAATTCCTCAGAAGTTTCAACCTTCTCTGCTAACATATCTATATTATATTTATTACATATATAAGCAATTTTCTTTCTAGCTTCACTTGTAGCTAATCTAAAGTCAACTTTAACTATATCAATTACTCCAATAAACTTTACAATATGTTCAACCTCTACAACATCATCTAATGCTATATAATATCCTAAATCCTTTAGGGACAATAATTTATTTATTATTTCTTCTGATGGATTAACAGTTTCAAGTACTTCTATTACAACATTTTCTTTTGGAAGTAAAGTGGCAATATCTTTCATTATCAAAGCTTCAGAAAAATTAACAAAAGCTCTTTTTTTATTTGTTAAAATATCCAATCCAAAGGATGATATGTTTTCAATAACTTTATAAGTTGAAACATCATCTTCAACTAAAGGATTGTAACTATTTTTCATAGAGTTCCTATATAATAATTCATAAGCCACTACTTTTCCATTTTTATCATAAATTCCTTGTCTAGCTATAAAAATATCCATATATTTTTCCTCTTTTATCAATATAAATCCATTATAACCTAAAACATGTAAATTTAGAATATTTTTTTAATTTAAAATAGAGCTGCCTAAGCAGCTCCTTTATTAAAATTTTAGAATGCAAATTTAGAATTATTGAAAAAATATATATTTTAGAAACTCCTAGGGAAATTTCTTTCTTAATTTTTCATTATTCATTTTAGATTGTGCCACAGCACCATTTTTATCTTTTATTTTTTAAAGTGAATACTATTCTTAACTACAGAAATATTTATTATCTCATTTGTAAATGCTTTAAGAAGAGCTTTTTCTAAAACTTTTTCATGATCAAAGTTTTCTATATCTCTACATTCAGCAAAAACTTTATTTAATTCTCCATCTACATTTCTATAAGTTAATGTAACATATGGCTTATCATATTGCACATCAACTATTTTTAATCCCCATGAAATTTGTGCATAGTCACCATCTGATGTTAATTTAGTTAAATCCCTTAACTTATCCTTTTCTTCTGAAGGATCACTAACTACTATTAATTCATCCCCAACTTTATATTTTCCCATATAAATTCCTCCTTAAATAAATTAATTCTATCTTTAGTATATATTATTACTAAAAATTATGATATTATAATTTAGTATACTTAGACAACCTTTTGTTAATTTATTAACAACTCTTGTTTTTATAATATCATAAGTCTTACTTTATTACAATATTATTAGAATTATTAGAAAATTTCAAGTTAATTTTTTCTAATAGATATTTATTATCTATTAGAAATTATTAGTAATAAATAAATATTGACATGTAAAACTATATATTATATAATTGGTATACAAATAGAAAAAGGATGGTGTATTATGGAAAATATAACTTCTATCTTCAGAGAAAAGAAATTAAAGCTTACTCCTCAAAGATTAGCAGTTTATAAATATTTAATGAGTACAAATGAACATCCTTCTGCAGAAATTATATATAAATCACTTCAACCTGAGTATCCTACTATGAGCTTGGCTACGGTCTACAAAGCTTTAAAAACTTTAGTGGAAGTTGGATTAGTTCAAGAAATTAACGTTGGTGAAGGTAATTTTAGATATGATGCTAATCAAGGCGAACACGCTCATATCCAATGTATAAACTGTAGTAAGGTTTCCGATTTAGAAAATTTATCATTTTCTACTCTTAATCATGCTGCTGAGGAATGCTCAGAATTTAAAGTTTTATCAAATCGAGTTTTCTTTTACGGATTATGTAAAAATTGTAAATAAAATAAAAAACAAGCTAAATCTTATGATTTTAGCTTTTTTTATTTTGAAGGCCGCATTATTGCGGCCTAAAAGGGGGATGGGGGGTTTTAGCTTAAACGAAGATTTCTCTACGTTTGCTATAGGAGAATACTTCTCCGGTACAATAATAGTATTAGCTACTCCCAATCCTTTTATTCATTTTTTATTTAAATAAGCCACTATTATAAGCATCAATTACCTTATCTAAAAAAACAGCTTTTTTATAATCTACTATGCTTTTTATAGCCACTAACATTTGTACATTTTCATCTTCTTCAAGAAATTCATTTCCTATATCTTCTTTAATTTCTTCATCATAATTTTCATTTTCAATGTTATCTAGGTTTTCAGTATTTATTTTATTATTTTCAAAATTAGATATATTGGACTCATTATTATATAAGTTAAAATTCCCTAATCCTAAATTGCTCATAATGTTTTGTAATGGAGTGAAATCAAATCCCATTGAATTTGACTGCTTACTATTGCCTTGATCTAAGTTGAAATTATTTAAATCTATACCATCTGTTTTCATAGAAGATAGTATACTTCCAATTTGATTAAAATCTATGTTGCTACCCAAAAGATTCATAAGTTGGGTTGGATTAATACCAAAAGGAATGTTATTTCTTAAATTGCTAGAAGATTGGCTATTTATTCTATCCTCCCTGCGTCTTCTTCTTCTTTTAGACATTAAAGTTCCTCCAATTATATTTCTGTTGCTTTATTATATGTAAAAATATTTTTTTTGATTATATTTTTGAGCATTTTTTTGGAGGGCTTTGCCCTCCATCCTCTATACTAATATCCGCAGCCGTCTCCACCGAACATATTTCCGAAGCAGCCTCCACATAGTAAGAATAATAATATTATTAAAACTGAACAGTTACTATTTAATAGACCAGAAGCACATGCAATTAATAAGAATATAATTGGAGTAATACAACTATTTAATCCACCAAATATATTTCCTGTTCCACAGCAAGCATTTCCCATTGGCTCGCAACATACTGGTTCACAGCAGCAGCAATCATCATATTTTTTTTCACGGCAATGTTTTCTCTTTGACATGATTTTCTCTCCTTTCTAATTCATATTAGCAGCATCCGCCAAATAAATTTCCACACCCGAAGTTACCACAGTTTCCAAAACCTGAACCATTACAAAGGAATAAAATAACTAATAGGAATAGATAAGGTGTACAATTTCCTAATCCACCAGATCCGCCATATCCTCCAGATCCACCACCATCACAGCAGCATTCTTCACAACAGCAATCACGTCTACGTGATTTCTTACAACAGCAGCGACTTCTACCTCTGTTACCATATCCACCGCCAAATCCTCCGCTGTAGAATAGGATTAATAAGATCCAAATCCAACTTCCAAATCCGCCAAAACAACCATTGTTATTACAACAGTTTCCAATTGGTTGTGATGGACAATTTGGTGCAACATTATCATTACAGCCACATGAATTTAAACCATTTAGAATTTCATTCATTTCCATAACTTACTCCTCCTTGGGATTTTTAGTTTTTTTGTTTTATAATATATGATATTCCCTCGAATAATAATTGCCACTGTTTTTTATTGTAATATTATAAAAAATAGTATATAAATATTGTATTCCTTGCTCCGTCGCTACGCTCCAAGTCGCCGTCATACAATATTTATATACTCAAGTACTAAAGGAAATAATTCCTCATTGCATTCGGAATTATGGAGATTGCTCTATATAACTTTATTGCCGTTTAACTGTAGTTTTTCTTATTACTTCCGTCTCTTTGCTTCAAGTCACCCTCATACGATACTTCCCTCTTTCTACACTAATGGTAATAATTCATCACTTTGTTC
The DNA here is from genome assembly GCF_050315195.1 of Clostridium sp. SGI.024. Lineage (NCBI taxonomy): Bacteria > Bacillati > Bacillota > Clostridia > Eubacteriales > Clostridiaceae > Clostridium > Clostridium sp. SGI.024. Next base: position 96,295 of record NZ_JBNPON010000002.1, read on the forward strand.
TGAATTATGAAAGGTATTTATATGATAATCAATATATTCCCAAAAACTATTATTGTTGCGATTTCCTAAAGTCCAAGTCCTCATGATAGGATATTTATATAAAAATTCTTTTATAAATATAAGGCTTTGTTTTGTTTGAATGTTGATAATTATTAACTTTTAAAATGGTAATTATTTCTATTCATCATGGAATTATATCCCAAATTAATATATAATAAAAATATATATTTTTTGTAATTGTATTTTATTATTCAGAAAATTTATTTATAAGTAAGGAGAAATTATGAAATTAAAGTTAAAAAACGGAAACTTAGTTAATACAACTTATTCCTTAGCCTATATTGTATTATCATATGTATTTACACTGTGGTATCAAATTGAATATCTCGCTTTTGAGGTTGAGGCTTCAAGAGCTATTGTTTTTCTGATTTTCAATATTATTTTTGTAGTATTAACATTATGCTTTTTAAAACTTAGCAATAGAAATATAGCAATACTTATTATAACCATATTTAGTATAATAAGTTTAAAAGTTTACGCCACAGGACCTATGCAAATATTATTAAATAATAAATTTAATGATTCCTTACCAAAGGAAGCTATAATAACCTTTGCATTTATAGTAGAAATAATAATATTTATTTCAAATTTAGCAGTTTCATTTTATGCTATATTTAGATTACATGAATTGCAAGAAAATAAAAGTAATATTTAAAGCGAAATCTTAAACTATTGCGAATTAAAATACTTTTTATTATCAACATCAGTTTAAAACAGAGCCAAATATAAAAAAGGATATCGGTATTATATTTATTATCAACTAAGATTGCTCTAAGTTGCAATTATATAATATCTATATCCTTATATATTGAAAGTAATAATTTTTAAATTTAATTGCAATTATTAAAATTATTCACTTTCTGTTTCGCTTTCTACTAATGGTCCAAAAAGATTATCAATTAATTCATCTTTTCCTTTTTTATTAACAGATGAGAAAAAGTATAATTTATCTTCTTTTCCTAGCTTCAAAGTATCTCTTATTACTTTTTCATTTTTTCTTAGTTCATTATTAGATAATTTATCACTTTTAGTAGCAATAATTACTTCATCATATCCATAAAATTTAATCCATTCATGCATTTGAATATCATCTGCTGTAGGTTTATGTCTAGAATCAACTAATAAAACTACTCTTTTTAATTCTTCACGACCACTTAAATAAGTTTCAATAGTATTTCCCCAGCTAGCCTTTTCTGTTTTAGAAACTTTAGCATATCCATACCCTGGTAAGTCTACTAAATATAATTCATTATTATTAATTTCAAAGAAATTAATTAATCTAGTCTTTCCAGGAGTTTGACTTACTTTAGCTAATTTTCTTCTATTTGTTAAAGCATTAATTATTGAACTTTTTCCAACATTTGAACGCCCTACAAAAGCAATTTCAGGTAATCCTGTTACTGGATACTGATCTTTTTTAACAGCAGAAGTAACAAAATCTGAATTTTTTATTTTAAACAATAGTATCAACTCCAATTATGGCTTTTTTTAATACCTCATCAACATGATCAACTGTAATAATATCAAGTTTATTTTTAACCACATCAGGTATTTTATTTATATCTTTTTCATTTTCCTTAGGAATTATTATAGTATCAATTCCAGCTCTAAAAGCAGCAATAGATTTTTCTTTTAATCCCCCTATAGCTAAAACTCTTCCTGTTAAAGTGACTTCACCTGTCATAGCTACATTGCTTCTTACTTTTTTATTGCTTAATGCTGAAACTATTGAAGTTATTATAGTAACACCAGCTGAAGGTCCATCTTTCTTTATAGCTCCTTCTGGGAAATGAATATGAATATCTGTATTCTTATAAAAGTCTTCATTTATACCATATTTTTTTGCATTAGCTCTCACAAATCCAAAGGCAATTTTAGCAGATTCTTGCATTACATCTCCTAGTTGTCCAGTTAATGTAAGCTTTCCACTTCCATTCATAGTTACAGCTTCTACTGGTAATGTATCTCCACCAGCAGCTGTCCATGCCATTCCTTTAACTACTCCAACTCTGTCTTCTTTATCTTTAATATCAAAAGTAAAGATTTTGTTTCCTAAATATTTTTCTAATCTATTAGCATTTATTGAAATAGATTTTTTATTATTTTTCATCATTTCTGTAAGAGATTTTCTTATAAGTTTTCCTAAAACTCTTTCTAAACTTCTTACTCCAGCTTCTCTTGTATAGTAATTAATTATATCCTTTATTGCTGCTTCAGATATTTTAAACTCATTATTTTCTAATTTATGTTCTTTTAATAATTTAGGAATTAAATATTCTTTTGCTATATGATATTTTTCTTCATAAGTATATCCTGATACTTCTATTATTTCCATTCTATCTAAAAGAGGTCCTGGAATTGTATCTAATGAATTTGCAGTTGTTATAAATAATACTTTAGATAGATCCATATCTAATTCTAAATAATGATCTCTAAAGGTATTATTTTGTTCACTATCTAGCACTTCTAAAAGTGCATCTGCAACATTTCCTCTATGATCTGAACCAAGCTTATCTATTTCATCTAATAAAATAAGTGGATTATTAACTTTTGCTTCCTTTAAAGCATAAGCTATTCTTCCCGGTATAGCACCTACATAAGTTTTTCTATGTCCCCTAATTTCAGCCTCATCTCTAACACCACCTAAGGACATTCTAGTATACTTTCTATTAGTTGCATGTGCTATAGACTTAGCTATAGAAGTTTTTCCAACTCCAGGAGGACCAACTAAACATATTATAGGTCCCTTTAAGCTTTTTGTATATTCCTTTACAGCTAAATACTCTATTATTCTTTCTTTTACTTCTTCTAAGCCATAATGCTCATTATTAAGAATTTCTTCTGCTTCTTTAATATTAAAATTATCCTTTGTTGATTTATTCCATGGAATATCTAAAATCCAATCTAAATAAGTTCTTATAACGTTACTTTCTGAACCTTGCCCAGCAGAAAATTTTAGCCTATTTAATTCACTTTCAGCTTTTTCACGAACATGTTTAGGTAATTTAGCCTTCTTTATTTTATTTTCGTAATTAGAAATCTCTTTCTTTTCTTCGTCATCTTCACCAATTTCTTCTTGAAGTGCTCTAATTTGCTCTCTTATATAATATTCTCTTTGAGATTTATCAATACTTTCTTTAAGCCTTTTTCCTACTTTTCTTTCTATATTTAATATATCAATTTGATTTTCTATTATAACTAATAGCTTTTCTATTCTCTTAATACAATCAACTTCTTGAAGAATTTCTTGTCTTTTATCTTCATCAACTATTACATATGAAGCAACCACATCAGCAAGTTCACTACAGTTCTTAATAGTACCAAAAATAGACATAATACTACTTCTATTATTTCCAGAAATATTTAAATACTTACTGAAACTCTTTTTAAGCAAGTTTACATAAGCTTCTATTCCTTCATATTCTTCATTAGAAGGTTCTTTTATTCTTTCTACCTCTGATTCTATATATTCCTCTTTATCTTTTATACTTATAAGTCTACCTCTATCTATACCCTCTACTAATACTCTTATAACATTATTCGGTAATTTAATTATTTGTTTTATTTTGCAAATAGTTCCAATTTCGAAAATATCATCAAAACTAGGTTCTTCTATTTCATAATCCTTTTGTGTTGATAAGAATATTTCTATTTGATTGTCCATTGCTGCTTCTATTGCAGCTATTGACTTTTCCCTTCCTACATCAAAATGCATAATCATATTTGGAAAGATACTAATACCTCTTAAAGGAATTAAAGGTAGAGTCATAAAATTTTCACTCATTATTCCCATCCTCCTTATTTATCCTATAACTTTATTAGTATACACATAAACTTGTATTTTTTCAATCTATTTTATATAGATATATACATCTTATTATTTAATAATTTATATTTAACAATAATATATATTAATAGTTTCAGTTTTATTAATATTATAATACATATATAATTTATAAATGAAAATAATTTTTATAAATTATTTTAGTTTAATCTTCTGATTTGGCTGATAATATATCTAAATTATTCTTTATAATAATATCTTCTGATGTATTTTCTTCATAAATGGCTTCATCTATTACTTCTTTTAAACTATTTACTGGTATAACTTTTATTCCATCTATATCTTTATAGCTTTCCCTCCAATTTTCAATTGGAATAATAACCTTAGTAGCTCCAGATTTTTTGGCTGCATATATTTTTGCATTAACTCCTCCTATAGGTTTAACTTCTCCTAGTAAAGTTATTTCTCCAGTCATTGCAACTTTATTATTAATTTTGATTTTGTTAATAGCACTATATATAGCAGTTGCTATTGTTATTCCTGCTGAAGGACCATCTACAGGCATTCCCCCTGGAATATTTATATGTATATCGTAATTTTCACATTCTAAACTAAAAATATTATTTAATACAGTTAACACATTTTGAATAGAGGAATAAGCCGTACTTTTTCTTTTAACTTTTCTATTACTGTTACTTATTTCTTCTTCTTCAATAACACCTGTTACTTTCAATACCCCTAATCTTTTCCTTACCTTCCTAGCAGTAGCTTCTACTTCCATAAGAATCCCTACATTGGCACCATGAACTGCTAATCCATTTACTATTCCTATTTCAGCTTTCTCTCTAATTTTCTTATCTGGAATTTGCGTATAGTTACCACTTTCAATTACCCACTGTATATCTTCTATATTTATATCCTCTCTATCTTCATTAATTGCAACTCCTGAGGATAGCTGAATTAAATTAACTACATCTCTACCATTAGTACAATATTTTGATACTAAGTCTAATGATTTTTCATCTATCTTTAATCCAACTTTCATCACTGCATTTTTTGCAATTACTTTAATTTCATCAGCATGAAGACATCTAAAAAATATTTCAACACATCTTGATCTTATAGCAGGAGCTATTTCTTCTGGACTTCTTGTAGTTGCTCCAATTAATCTAAAATCTGCTGGTAATCCATTATCGAATACCTCTTTAATATAATCTGGCATATTAGGATTTTCGCTGCTATAATAAGCACTATCTAAAAATACCTTTCTATCTTCTAATACCTTTAATAATTTATTAAGTTCTATATTATGTAACTCCCCTATTTCATCCATAAATAAAATACCTCCATGAGCTTTGGTTACTGCTCCTGGTTTTGGTTGTGGAATACCAGCTATTCCAAGAGATCCAGCCCCTTGATATATAGGATCATGAACTGAACCAATTAATGGATCAGCTATGCCTCTTTCATCAAATCTAATCGTAGTTGCATCTATTTCTATAAACTTAGCATCTTTTTTAAAGGGTGATTTTGAGAATTTTTTTGCTTCTTCAAGTACTAATCTAGCAGCAGCAGTTTTACCCACTCCTGGAGGCCCATAAATAATAACATGCTGTGGATTAGGTCCACATAATGCAGCCTTCAAGGCTTTTATTCCTTCCTCTTGACCTATAACTTCTTGGAAAGTAGTAGGTCTACTTTTCTCTGTTAAAGGTTGAGTTAATTGTATACTCCTCATTTTTTGTAATTTATCCATTTCTTTTAAATTCTCTTTATCAATAACTATCTTGTTATTAACATGACCTTTATTGCTATTAACCATATAATAAATAAATAGCAACATAGTTGTTATTTGTAGTATTACTAATATCTCTGTCATATATTTTGCATTAACTCTAAAAGTAAATGCATCCTCCCTTCTATCTGTCATATAAATATTATTAACTTATTGGTATGTTAATATTCTATAAAAAAAGGATACTTTACCATTATTTTTACGTGAGATTTTATCTTTATATATAATTAGTTAAATAAAAAAACATCTTAAAGTTAAAAATAACAATAAGATGTTTTTTTATTTAGGCAGTTTCTATGCCCTTTCTTTTCTTTACTTTTTTTGCTTTTAACTGAGGTCTAACTTCTCCCTCAGGAAGTTTAATTACTTCTGGATTTTTCTTTTCAGTTATACAATCCTGATTTATAATAACTTTTTCTATAGATTCATCAGAAGGAATATCAAACATAATTTCTGTCATAGTTTCTTCTACTATAGATCTTAATCCTCTAGCTCCAGTTTTTCTCTTAATAGCTTCATTTGCTATTGCTTCTAAAGCTTCATCAGTAAAGTTTAATTGAACATTATCTATTTCAAATAACTTTTTATATTGCTTAACTAAAGCATTTTTTGGTTTTGTTAAAATATTTATTAGTGCATCTTTATCTAATGATTCTAATGTTACTACAACTGGTAATCTACCTACAAATTCAGGTATAAGCCCAAACTTCAATAAATCTCCAGGCATTATATCTTGAAGTAACTTACCCACATCTTTGTTATGCTTTGAATTAACGCTTGCACCAAAACCTATAGAACTCTTTTCTGTTCTCTTTTCAATTATTTTATCAATTCCATCAAAAGCACCACCACAAATAAATAATATATTTGAAGTATTTATTTGTAAAAATTCTTGATGAGGGTGCTTTCTTCCTCCTTGTGGTGGAACTGAAGCAGTAGTTCCTTCAAGTATCTTTAATAATGCTTGCTGAACTCCTTCTCCTGATACATCTCTTGTAATAGATGGATTCTCTGATTTTCTTGCAATCTTATCTATTTCATCTATATAAATAATTCCTTTTTCTGCTCTCTCTATATCATAATCTGCATTTTGTATAAGTTTTAATAATATATTTTCTACATCTTCACCTACATATCCAGCTTCAGTTAAAGTTGTAGCATCAGCAATTGCAAAAGGAACATTTAAAAACTTAGCTAAAGTTTGAGCTAATAATGTTTTACCTGAACCAGTTGGTCCTAATAAAAGAATATTGCTTTTTTGAAGTTCTATATCATCATCTACTAAGTTAGAATTAATTCTTTTATAGTGATTATATACAGCAACAGATAAAGATTTTTTAGCTTTCTCCTGACCTATTACATATTGATCTAAATAATTCTTAATTTCATTTGGTTTAGGAACACTTGTAGTATCTAGCTCAACACTTTCTTCAAATTCGTCAGCTATTATTTCTGAGCATAAGTCTATACATTCATCACAAATATATACTCCAGGCCCAGCAATTAATCTTTTTACTTGCTCTTGATTTTTACCACAAAAAGAGCATTTTAATTGTTTCTTCTCATCGTATTTAGCCATAAATTCACCTCACTTGGTTAAGATATAACAATTTTATTCGTTACTACCTTTTTCATTTTTAATTATTACTTTATCTACCAAACCATAATTCATAGCTTCTTCTGCTGTCATAAAGTAATCTCTTTCAACATCAGATTTAATTTTTTCTAGGGGTTGCTCTGTATTTTCACTTAAGATTTTATTTAAAGATTCTTTAATCTTTAATATTCTTTTAGCATGAATATCAAAATCTGTTGCTTGCCCTTGGAAACCACCTAATGGTTGATGAATCATAATTTCACTGTTTGGAAGTGCAAATCTCTTTCCTTTTGCTCCAGATGAAAGTAAGAAAGAGCCCATTGATGCAGCCATACCTATACATATAGTTGAAACATCTGGCTTTACATATTGCATTGTATCATAAATAGCCATTCCTGAAGTTATTGATCCTCCTGGGCTATTTATGTATAAATGGATATCTTTATCTGGGTCTTCACTTTCTAAAAATAATAGTTGTGCAACTACTAAGTTCGCTACTGTATCATTTATTTCTCCACTTAACATTATTATTCTATCTTTTAATAACCTTGAAAAAATATCGTAAGATCTTTCTCCCCTACTAGTTTGTTCTACTACCATAGGAACTAAACTCATTTTAATTCCCTCCTTCTCTAAAAATTACCTTCTTTTATAATATATCCATATTCCATAAAAACTAATTATATTAAATTATATAAAATTTTATTTAATTTGTTAATGAATATTTGAAATAATTGCCAGAATTAAATTCTGGCAATTATTATTTTTGCTATTTATTGTTTTCTACTAATAACTTTACAGTTTTTGCTGTTTTTACATCTGCTATAAGAGCAGCTTTTTGAGTATTTAATAGTAATTCTACCATTTTTTCATCATCACCAGCTGAATACATTTTAGCTACTTCTTCAGCTTTTTCTTTTAATTCTTCTTCAGTAGCATCTATATTTTCTGCTTTTTCAATTGCTTCTAATACTAAATCAGTCTTAACTTTAACTTCAGCATTTTCCTTCATATAATCTCTCATCTTAGCTTCATCTGTTCCAGTAAATTGGAAGTATTGTTCTAAGTTTAATCCTTGATATTGAAGTCTTTGCTCTAAGTTTTTAACCATAGCATCAATTTCTTTTTCTATCATAACAGCTGGAACTTCAATGTTTGCATTTTCAACAACTGCTTTAATTACAGCTTCTTCATGCTCTTTTTCAGCTCTATTAGCATTAGCTTCTTCCATCTTCTTAGTTATGTCAGCTTTTAATTCTTCTAATGTATCAAACTCTGAAGTTTCTTTAGCAAATTCATCATCGATTGCTGGTAATTCTTTAACTTTTATTTCTTTAACTAAAACTTCAAATTTAGCTTTTTTATTGTTTAATTCTTCTTTGCCATAGTTTTCTGGGAAAGTAACATTTACTTCAACTTTATCCCCAGCCTTAGCACCTATTAATTGCTCTTCAAAATTATCTATGAAAGTACCTGAACCTATTTCAAGTGAATAGTCCTTACCTTCTCCACCTTCAAAGGCTACATCATCAACATAACCCTTAAAATCAATAACTGCTGTATCACCAGTAGCTACTTCTCCATCTTCTTTTGTTTCAATTCTAGCATTTTTTTGTTGCATTTCTTTTAATCTTGCTTCTACGTCTTCTTCAGTTACTTCGTAAGATGGCTTTTCAATATTTAATCCCTTGTATTCTCCTAATTCAACTTCTGGATAAACTGTAACTTCAGCAGTATAAACGAAATCTTTTCCTTCTTCTACTGTTACTATATCTATCTTTGGATAGTCAACAGGAATTATGTCATTTTCTTTTAATGCATTTGAATAAGATGCTTCTATTGCAAAATTTATTGCATCTTCCATTAAGACTCCAGTTCCATAGTACTTCTTTACTATAGCCATAGGAACTTTTCCCTTTCTGAATCCAGGTACATTAAAGTTTTTAACATTTTTGTTATAAGCTTTTTTTATAGCTTCTTGAAATTTATCAGCTCCAACTGTAATTTCAAATTTCACAAGGTTTTTCTCTATTTTTTCCATTTTAGCTTCCATCGTATTCTTTCCTCCTAAAATAGTAAGATACTATCATAATTGATATAACTAGCTTATTATACCATAGAATATTATTTACTTTCAAATATTTGTTTATTTAATTTATTAATTCTCCATTTGAGTTTATATATTTAACATTTCCATCTATAGTCACTTCTAATCCTTTTTCTTTTATTTCACCTAACTTAATTTCTTTCCCCTTGGAATTCCATAAAGTTTTATGACTATTATCATTTAAATCTACTACCCAAATGTATTTATTTAAATCATATCCAAAGTATGGAACATTACTTATATATGCTACTTTTGTATTAGTAATAAATTTAGCTTCTACATTCCACAAATAACCATTATATGTTTGAAGAACTGACGATTTATTAAATACCTCTCCATTTGGAGCTACATATTTATCTTTAGTTATATTTGCTTCTTTAGTATTAACATTGAATATTTTCATATCTTGATTTTCATCAATAGTAAGAATTAAATTTTTGTCTTGATTTAAAGTATAATAAATATTACTTGGAGCATCTTTTATCCCCTTAAACTTAACTACCCCATTACTTTCTTCATATTCTGCCTTTAATATAATTCCTTCCCTAACAATTAAATCCATTGTTTTTATTTCAGGTTCCTTAGGTGTTTCTTCTTTTACTGTCTCTTCTTGTTTATTTTCTTCATTTGTCTTATTAGTATTATCTTGAATTTCTTCATTATCTTCATCTATCCAACTTTGAACTTTACTTCTTAAGGTCTCCATGTTTATACTGTTCATTGCCATCTTTAAAAATAATATACCGATAACAAGTACTCCTAAAATTGATATTATAGCTATTCTTTTTCTTCTTTTTCTCATTAGCCTTTCATAGTCTCTACTGAATATGCTAGGTTTTCTCACACCTAATTCCCTCCTTATAAGATATTATTTATATTAAAAACACTAAATATATTATCTATAAATAATTATTGATTATTCTATTATTTTCTAGTTCCACATCCACAAGAAGATTTTCCACCTTTTGTGCTACAGCATCCCCCACATTTAAGAAGACCATAGTCTCTTAATTCTTTTACTGTAAGCTGTGCTTGATTTTCATCATAATCTTCATATTCAGGTGTGGCTTTCAATAACTCTTCTGAATTAATATTTATCATTTAAATCACCTCAAATTATATTATATACTTTAATTAGGTTAAATCTCTATAAATTTTATATATTTTTAATTTTATTTTAAGAATATCATATATCAATAAATGCTATATTATTTTAAAATATTATCGTTTTCGATTTTTTTATAAAAACTATTGGATTTTTTGACTAATTATACTATAATAATAGTATAATATATATATATATTGTATGTTTTATATATAAATATTTGTTAAAATGCCCATACTACTGTTAATAATTTATTAACAGTTTTAATAAAACCCCACATATGTTCATTTATTCCCTTTCTTAAATGAACATAAAACCCTTTAACCTGTGCAATATTCTTGTACAGGTTCTTTATTTATTTAAATAAATGTTTTTTAAATTTATATAACAATATAAATTTAATAGCAAAAAAGATTAGACTTCTATAAAAATCTAATCTTCTAATATGTATATAATTTATATTTTACGTTTTATACGTATGGTGTTGGATCTATATGTTGTCCATTAATTCTTATTTCCCAATGTATATGAGGTCCTGTACTCATTCCTGTTGAACCAACCAAGGCAATAGTTTGTCCTCTATTGACGGTTTGTCCAACTCCCACAAGTAATTCACTATTGTGAGCATATAGTGTTTGAACTCCACCACCATGATCCAATATTATTGTATTTCCATAGCCACTAATACATCCTGAATAAACAACTACACCACTTTTAGAGGCAGAAACTGGTGCTCCGTAAGGATCTCCTAAATCTATTCCAGTATGAAAACCAGCTGCCCCAGTAACTGGATTTATTCTAGGTCCATAATTATCAGTAACTACACCCTTTCCTGGTCGTAAAAAAGTTTCAGTACTTGGATCTCCTGGTGCTCCACTACTTCCACCTTCTTCTGGTTTAACGCCTTGTCCTCCACCTGAATTATTTCCACTATTTATATCAGCAAATATATTATCTAGTTCCTTTTGAAGAGCCATATTATAAGAAATTAAATCTCCTATTTGGCTATCTAATTCATTTCCTTGTTCTTTTAAATAAGCTATCAAATTAGATTTTTCAGATTCTAAATTATTTAATTCATTCATTTTACTTTGATGATATTCTTCTTTAGCTAAGTATTCTTTTTGAGCCTCTTTCAATTCATCTTGTTTGGCTACTACAGCCTTTTTTCCTTCTTCTATTTGTGCTAATTGATTAGATATTTCTTCTTTTTCCTTTTCAAGTTGTGCTTGAATTTCTTTTGCTTCATTAATTAATTCTTTATCAAAATTAATTATTCTAAAAATGCTCTGAATATTATTAAATAATGAAAGTATGTTTTCACTTTTTAAAATTAAATATATGTAATTAGTAGCTACATCCATTTTATAGTAACTTCTAAGTCTTTTTTCTATGTTCCCCTTAATTCTTAAAGCATCCTTTTCTTTTTCTTCAATTGTCTTTTCTCTACTTTCAATTTCAGATTGAGATTTGTAAATTTCACTATTAATATTATCTATTTCCTTTTGAACTTCATCTATTTTTAACTGATAAGATTTAACTTCTTCCCTAGCAGCTTCTAAATCACTACTTTTTTCATTTATTTTATCTAATATCCCATTAAGTTCAGCATTTTGATTGTTTATTTCATTTTCAACCTTATCTTTTTCTTTTTCTAAATCATTAATTTGATTTTGATTTTCATTTATTTGTTGTTGTATAGAGGAACCAGTCTCAGCATAAGCTAAAAAGTTTCCTGAAAAAACTACAGTAACAGCTATTGTTGTTGCTTTTAATATTTTACTCATAACTCTACCTCCTTTAGTTAATCTATACTAAATTTCTGTACATCATTAATAATCCAATTATTATTTTTATACTCAATATTAGTTAAAAACATCTCTTCAACATTATTCTTCCAAAAGGGCACTAACTTCTTTTTTATATTATAATTTAATTTAATAACCACATTTCCTTTATAAATACCATTTTCATAATAAAATTCACTACTCTTTAATTCAGTTTTTAAATCAGTAATTTCATAATTGTTCTTTAAAAACAAACTTTCTTTTTTTATGCTATCATAAATTTTACTTTTTGCATCATCTTCAGCATTAGCTATTAAAGAATAATCTGAGTTATTTAACGCCTCAAAAACACTTGTATAAAAATCATTAGTTGATTTATTAACTTCCTCAATAAGTTCATCATTTACAATATCTATATTTATATTTAAATTTGGTAAATTCGAAACTTCTACTTTTTCACTAGCTATTAATCCCCATGGAAATTCTCTTTCTAATTGTATTTTTATATTCTTATTTAGTGGAATCGGTCCATATTTTTTCATATCTTTAACTTGCTTATTAATTTCTTTACCATCAATTAATACATTAGCATCTTCAAAGTTTGAGGTTAAAGTTATATTTATAGCTGGCATATCTAACTTGTACTCTAAATTTTCCATTATATAGACTTCTTTTTTCTCTTCAATTTCTCCATATAAAGTATTTAATTTACCTTTAATTGAGTATTTCCCGGGAATTAAATTCCTTTTTATTTTAGTTTCAGCAATTTTTTCATCATTTATATATATTTTAGTTTCGTCGAAATTACAATTAACTTTAATGGCTACAGGAGCAATTTCTATATGATAATTGTCGAATAATAATATCTTTTTATTAATTAACTTAAAAAATCCACTTTCTCCATTATTCTTTAAATCTTTAATAATGTTATTAACCATATCTTCATTTTCAAAATAATAATCTGCTAAAGGCTCAAATTCTTTTTTACTTATTCTTTCCCCATCTACTTTAATATCTTTATAAATCCTTCTTGGTTTATTTTCTATTAAAGCTACTTCTAAATTCTTTAATATTATATTTTTACTGGACTTATAACTTCCAACTTCAAATCCAATTCCTGCAAATACTAAAAGGATAACTATTAAAATAACCTTTCTTCTTATTATAAATTCCTTTAAATTAGAAAATTTTATATTTCTTATATCCTCTATTAATAAATGTAAATATCTTTTTAAAGCCTCAAATAATTCCTTTAACCTTTTCAATATTTTCACCCTTTATTCTAAAATATCTATTATCCACTTATTACAGTTTAAACACTTGTAAATTCTAATAACAAATAAATCAAGATTTCCCATTGGTTTTTGCTTGCTTAATATTTCAACTTCTTCTCTAGTATAGAAATCATCTTCTTCATTTAAAAAGCCTTGAATTTCAATTATGTAATTTTCATTTGTCTTTTCACAACAATCATTTTGTCCTACAACTTCTATTTTTTCATACTTAAGTCTTGGACTAAGTTCTTTAATAATGTCTATAATATCTTCAAATTCATCTATATTATCTAAAAAGTCTTCTTTGTAAAATACTAAATTTTGTATTTGAAATAACTTATTCATCTTTACACCTCTTCTTCTATATATCAATTTTATATTCATTAATAATATTAAAATATATTTATATAGTCAATTTATTTTATGAAATATTAATAAATATGGTATAATTTACTACAAAGATAGCTAAAAGAAATTATAAAAACTTATTTTCAGAAATAATATTTTTATAATTTCTAAATATTAAAAGGAGATGATAAAATGATTTTCGATAGCCATATGCACTCAAAATTCTCTACAGATAGCAATATGAATATATTAGATGCAATTGCAGTAGGAAAAGAAAAAAATATCGGAATTATAATTACTGATCATATGGATTTAGACTATCCTGTTAAAGATGAGTTTAAATTTGATGTTCCTACTTACTTCAATGAATATCAAAAATATCGCTCATCAAATGTAAAGCTTGGAATTGAAATAGGCCTTACAACAAATACTGTTTCTGAAAATGAAGCTATTGCTAAAAATTATGATTTTGACTTTGTTCTAGGTTCTATACATGCTGTAAAAGGCTTAGATATCTATGTAGATTATGTTCACCAAGGATATAATAAAAAACAATTCTTCACTTATTACTTTGAAGACATGCTAAAATGTGTACAACTCCATGATAATTTTGACTCCTTATCTCATATAGACTACCCTTGTAGATATTGCAAATTTGATAATAACGAAATATTAGTTTCTGAATTCAAAGATATACTAGCAGAAATTTTCACTACTTTAATAAACAAAGGCAAAGTATTAGAATTAAATACTGCACGACTTCATGTTCCAGAATCAAATAAAGCTATGAGAGATATTTATAAGCTTTATATGGACTTAGGTGGAAAATACGTAACCATAGGCTCAGATGCCCACAGCCCCTTAAATATATACAAAAACTTTCATTTAGCACTAGAATTCATAAAAGATTTAGGACTAAAAGGAGTTTACTTTAATAAAAGAAAAATGGAATTATTCTAATAAAAATAAAATCCTATTATTAAATTAATTTATATACTTTAATAATAGGATTTTTTCTAACTAATAAGATTTTTTTCTTAAATCTCTATAAAAATCATTTAATATTAATGACTTTTCTCCATGTAAACCACCACTTACTATTACCAATAAAGTAACAATAGGTATTGCTAAAATAATAAAAATTTTATTAAATATACTCATAGTTACTCCTCCCATAATTATACATTTTAAATATTCATTTATAATATTATATTTAAATTATATAAAAAATTCAATATTTTAACAAAAAAAACATTGTAATTTATTCAATTACTTCAGCAATTTCATTACAAGCAAAATCAAAACTATCTTTGCCACTATGGTAATGAAAATTATACTTTTCATCATTAAAAAGTCCATGCTTCCTTTGAATCATCATCTTTACTGGTTCAGGAAGAATTCCAATAACCATATTTTAAACACTCCCTTTATATAATTTAAATTTATCGCAATTACAATTAATACATATTCTAATTACTCATTATATATTTTACCATAATATTAAAAATAGATTTTTCTTTAATATTCTTAAATTTTTAATAAATAAAACTATATACTTTAAGAATTTTTTTCTATAGTTTCTATTATAGTGTATGTACAAAAAATTATTGTAGATATTATAGCTATACTTAAAACAACCAATATACCAAAATCTGTAATCCTAGATTTAGCTAATATAAATAAAAATACAAAAACAATTAATATTGCAAATAAAATAGACTTAATAATCTTTTTAAAAATATACATCATTATTCTCTCTCCTTAAACCAATATAATTATTCCAAAACTCGCAGTTATAAAAATATACTCATAAATCTATATAGTGTCTATATACTTTTATTTTGTATCGCTGATTTTATTCTTAAAATAAATTCTTTCTTTTCAATATTATCTTTAAAAACTGATGTTGGTATTACTATTGGGTAAACTTTCACATTTTTATTTAGTTTATTTACTTCTGTTATTAATATACATCCTTCAAACTCATCTATTTTATTATTATTTTTAAATATAAACTCTTTTTTTTCATCTCCATAAATAATACTTATTCCTCTATCATTAACTATTATTTTTTTATTCACCGAAAAAAACTTATCTACTTTAAAATACCTTTGAGAAATTTTTTTAATTCTTTTTTGTATTAATTTAGGTAAAAATTTAAAGACTATATATATTGCTACCATAGTAAATAATAATCCTATTAATAATATTAATAATATGGAAACTATTAAAAGAGGTTTTTTATTCTCTATAAAATAATCTACCATGGTAACAATTGGTATTAATATTATTGCACATCTCATTATAAAATAGAAAATTTTTGACCAAATAATTTTTGAAAATCTATACCTCATTAAAGTTTCCATATCATTAACAGTATTTTTAAAATTTACTTCCATAATCCCCCCCCATTCTTATTGATTAAATTTTATCTTAACCAAAATAATTATTTTAAATATATCTTAACATAATTTCAATTAATAAATATATTCGCTAAATGGAATTTTATCGAAATTGTAGTTTACTATTTTAATAAAAAACTCTTTATATATTATGAAAAGAGTGATTTTATGAATAGTGATTTATTTAATTTTCTTACATCACAAGTATTTTTGCTTTATTATTTGGATACTTATAGTGTGTGCTATACACCAATTTAAAGAACCGAAGTTCGTAAAGCACTTCTCATTTTTGAGGGGTGCTTTTCTATATTCATTTTTAAACATTTCAAATATATAATTTTCAAATTTTTCTTAACTTTACTAGTTTATTTTAAATAATGCAAGTCATAAAATAGTGTATTTTTTTTATAAAAGATTCTACTATTTTATTATTTATACTAAGACTAAATCTAAAGCTCCTATATAGGAATATTATTCAATTAATGGTATAATATCTCTATATGTCAGTTAGGAGGATTTTGTATGAGTAAAAAAAATAAATTTATAATAGTTATATTTATATCACTATTACTAGTTATTTTGGGTATTATTAAATTTACTTTTAATAGTGGATATAAAATACACATTGTTAATAATACTAATCAAAGTATCAAAAGTATAGAAATAAAATTTAAGGTTGGTAGTATACTAGAAACTATCTCTCAAATAGACTCTTCTAGTTCTTGGGAAACTACTATTGATACTAATAGCATTCAAGGGGAGAATTCAATAGTTTTAATATACAAAGATAATCAAGGCAATTCTTACGAAAAAACTATAGTTGGCTATTTAGAGAAAGGTTATATTGGAAAAGTCAAAGTTTTTATTGATAAAATTGACGAAAATGGAAGGTTGGAAATAAACACTAAATAAATAGCTAATAACTTGACTTTTTAATTCAGATCTACTGTAATAACGAGCTAAACGTCTACCAACATCATTATTATTCAAATCCATAGTTCTATCAACTCCATCTGGTGTTTCTGCTTCATGAGCAGTAGCAAAAGCGGCAGCTTTACTTTCCCCAATATCATTTGCCATTAAAGCATTCCAGTATGTATGTCTGAAAGCATCTCCATTTCCTAAATACAAAGTATCTGCTTCATATAAACTTGAAGCTGTATTTGAAGCAGTAGCTGCATCAGCATATGCCACTACTGCTTCACCTGGGTATAAAGTCATTATAGCTAATTCTGTCGAATTCAAACTTTGACCAAATACATTATAACTTCTAGCACTATATATCTCTGTATTTTTTTCATTAATTTTTTGTACAATCATTTCTTTTGCATAATCTGCGGTCAATTCTTTATTATTATTCTGAACTTCTGATAGAATATCTAGAAAATCATTATATTCTAAAAGATGACCTTCTGCTTTTATAATACTATCGTAATCTTGTTGACTAATCTGAACACTTTGGTTATTAACATTAGATTCTGCAAACACAACTCCATTTGATATCGTGGTAGCAATTAATGTTGCAATAGTAACTTTCATAATAGTACTCTTCATTTCAAAACCGTTGATTGAAAAACTAACTTCCGTTTTAGCGTAAACCACTGTAACTGCAAGAGTAAAGTCAGTTTTTATATATAATTTTAGTAGTAAAAATACTTAAATTAAGCTATAATTTTTATAAGATAATCGTTTTTCTAGGGTTTTTAAACATGATTAATAAGCCTACGGAATCGTGCTTGCAAAACTAAGTTCCGTTTGCTTTATTTTTGCATGATTAAGTTCCGTTGATACTTGCCCTAGATTTTTGATATCTTATTTTTTTAAAAGTGCAGGTTTTAGATGTATTTCATCTGCTGGGATATATTTTAATGATAGTTTATCTAGCAGTGAATTATCTAATAACATTTGGGCTAATTTAAATGGTGTATTTCCATTTAAACTAGCTCTTGCTGTATTATTAATATGATTCATCATTAAAGTAATATCTTCTTGAGTACGATTATTTAAAGATGTTCCTTTTGGTATTATATACCTTATGTATTCGTGATTCTTTTCTACGTAAGGCTTCTGATAAGAAGCCATGGGATTACAGTAAAATATTTTAGTTCTTTGATTTCCTTCATTATCTAATTCTAATGATTCAGGATCTTTAAATTCGGATCCGTTATCTGTTAAAATAACAGGAAAGTATTGCTTAAATAATTCATGTCCTAATACCTCATATAGCTTATCTATAGCTTCTCTTACAGCTAATTCGCTACAACTATCAATAATAAAAGCTATCATTAATGAACAATTTCTAAAAATAAAAGTTAGAAGAACTTTGCCACTACGTGTGCCGTGGACAGTATCCATTTCTACTATTGGAGTATTTGGATTCTCTTCAATGAATTTAACAAAGTCACTAAATGTTCTTCCAATTCTATAATTAAAATCTTTAGTTACAGAAGTTGTAGATTTCTTTCTAGGTTTATACTTAACTTTTCTAGGTAAATCAATATTTCTAGCAGTGAAAGCATTTTTATCAAAATAATTATATAAGGTTCTTTCAGAACATTTTATTTCTTTCCTATGATGCGTGAAAATATGGAATAAAGATTGTCCTTTTAAAACTAGTGGAGATATTATATCATCCATCTTTTTTAATTCCGTTGAAGTTATATTAAGACCTTCTCTAGATGACTTTAAAAGCTCTTTATACTTTGTATCAGCTACTCTAGCTTTATAGTATTGTTTTTCAGCCGTACACGTAGTAGCTGTGCTACATCCGTTACAAACATATGGGTAACGGCTAAGCTTAGAACATTTCTTAGTTGAATATTCATTACAAGACCTATAACAATTTATAAATCTACATTTCTTACATTGCTTGCCACAGCTAGTATTACACAAGTTAGTCTTAGTGCAACTTTTTCGATGTTGACACGGCTGGATATCATTTTGTTTTAGTCTACTTACTTTAAGAAATCTATTTCGTTTAATTTCTTTAGAAATTGTAGTAGGATCTTTTCCAACTCTTTCAGCAATTTCTTTCAGTGTATAATTTTGATCTAACCCATATTCAATTATAAGACGTTCCTCAATTCTAAGGTGTTTTCCTTTGCATAATTTAATATTTGACATAATTAATCCTCCTAATATGCTCAGGACAAATATCAAATTAATTATATCAGACACTTTGCAAAACTAACTTCTGTTTCAGTAAAAAAACGGAAATTACTTTTTCAATTTACATTCATTTCAAAACCTCCCATTATAATCATATATTAAAATGTAAAATAAATATATATTTTACATTTTTAATATTATACTACCATATTTTATTTTTTAATATTTTGTTTTTTTTATAAATATTATTTGTTATTCTTTCTTTTCTTGTAGATAAAACTTTAAAATTAATATTAATATTTAATACTTAATACACATAAAATTAAAACTTTTGACTTTTACAAATTACGCTAAAAGTAATTTTTGCGAAGAAATAAAAATTAACAATTTTAAGCCATTTGTAGGCTATTAAAATTTTTTAAAAAATAATAGTTTTTGGTTTACTATAAATAAACTTCTATAAAAAAGGTACTATTTCTTAATCTTAGTTACGAAATAGTACCTTTTTAATTTTCAGCTCTTTACTATTACCTTATCCATTCAACCATAGATATTTAAAATTCACTCTTCATCATTTAAATAACTCAGCTTCTCTGAGTTATTTCCTTAATTCTTAACTCTTACTTATTAATTATTAACTTATTAAGAACACTGTTTATAATTTTTAAAATTAATAACCATACTCCAAAGAAATCCCAAAGATAATGAATCTATAAAAATATTACTAGTAACGCTCCCAAATATTTTTTCATATATAAAATATAATAATGTTGATATAGCTAGTGGAATTAATAATATTACTAAAAAGATTAATAATTCATTCTTAATTTTCAACTTTTCTTTTATTAACCATTTAGGAAAATTAAATATTTTATATAAGCTCAAAAACATATATAAAAATCCCATGGACAAAATAAAAGGTATTATAATATTTTTTATAAATTCTATCATTTAAATTAATCCTCTCTACTGTTAAACAAATAATACACATAACATCTTATATAAATAACCAACACTTAATTAAAACAAACAAATTTCGAATTAAATATTCACTATAATTATAATTATAACTATAACTCATCTCATCTAAATTATTTTCCTAAATTCTATTCTAATTCTTCACTATTACTTATTAACCATCACTTTATCAATTCTTCCATAGACATTTAAAATGAAATTTTAAATAAGAACTGTAATTTAATAACTCAGCTCGCCTGAGTTATCTCCTCACTTCTACATTTTACATTCTACATTTTACATTCCCCTAAAGGTTTTCTATTTCTCTTCTCTCACCTTTTAAATTATTAACTTTACTTCTTCTTTTATTTAATTCTTCTTCTACATCTTCTAAGGATATTCCCATTTCAACCATAGCAACTAAAAGATGATAAATTAAGTCCCCAATTTCGCCTACTTGTTCTTCTTTATTATCATTTTTTGCACTAATAATAACTTCCGTACATTCTTCTCCAAGCTTTTTAAGTATTTTATCTATTCCTTTAGTAAATAAATAGCTTGTGTAAGATTTTTCATCTCCACCTTCTTTTCTACCCTTTATTACCTCATAAAGTTCTGCTATAACCTTTTCCATTTTATCGCCCCTTATAATAACTTTTTATGAAAGCAGCTTCTTTCCCCAGTATGGCAAGCTACTCCCTTTTGTTCAACTAAAACTAAAATAGTATCTAAATCACAGTCTAAATATAGCTCTTTAACAATTTGAAAATGTCCAGAAGTAGCTCCTTTATTCCAAAGTTCTTGTCTACTTCTACTATAAAACCAAGTAGTTTTATCTTCTAAAGTCTTTTTAAAACTTTCCTTTGACATATAAGCAAGCATTAATACTTCTTTAGTTTTATAATCTTGTACTATAGCTGGAAGTAATCCATTCCCTTTTTCAAAATCTATTAAATCAATATTAAAATCCATATCTATAACCTAACCTCTATATTATTTTCTCTAAGATATTCCTTAACTTCCTTAACTGTAAGATCTCCATAATGAAATAATGAAGCTGCTAGTGCTGCATCAGCTTTTCCATCTATAAATACATCTTTAAAGTCTTCTATTTTACCACAGCCACCAGAAGCTATTACTGGAATATCTACTATATTACTAACTCTGCTAGTAACCTCAAGGTCAAAACCTTTTTTAGTTCCATCAGCATCCATTGAAGTTAATAATATTTCTCCTGCACCTAAGCTATGAGCCTCTTCTATCCATTTAAATAAATCTATTCCTGTATCTACTCTTCCACCATTTATATAAACAGTCCAGTTGTCTTTATCTTTTCTCTTAGCATCAACAGCTAAAACCATACATTGATTTCCAAAGTAATAAGCACCTTCTTGAATTAACTTAGGATTTCTAATAGCTGCAGAATTTAAGCTTATTTTATCTGCTCCTGCTCTTAGTATTCCTCTAATTTCTTCAATTGTAGTTATTCCTCCACCTACAGTAAAAGGAATAAATATCTTTTCAGCTACTCTTTCAACTACATCTATAATAGTTTTTCTTTTTTCATGGGATGCAGTTATATCTAAAAATACTAATTCATCTGCTCCTTGCTTATAGTATTCTTCTGCTAAATCTACAGGATCTCCAACTTCCTTTAGTCCTACGAAATTAATTCCCTTAACTACTTTTCCATCTTTAACATCAAGACAAGGGATAATTCTTTTAGTATGCATAATATCACCTACTTACATAGATTTATAGCTTCTTTTATATCTATAGTTTTAGAATAAATAGCTTTACCAACTATACATCCATAAACATCTAGAGCTTTTAAAGCAATAATATCATTAATATCTTTTACTCCACCAGAAGCTGTTACATCAATTTTAGTAGCTTCACTTACATCCTTTATTATGCCTACATTACTTCCTGCTAAAGTTCCATCTTTACTTATATCTGTAACAATAATATTACTTACGCCTATTGCTTCCATATCTTTAATTAAGTCCATATAATAAACATCACTTTTATCTATCCAACCTTTTGTGCAAATATAACCATCCTTAAAGTCTACAGCAACAGCAATTTTATCTCCAAAATCTTTTACTACTTTTACTAATAAATCTCTATTTTCTATAGCAACAGTACCTAATATAACTCTTGCTACTCCCCCCTCTATTAAAGCTTTAATGTCATCATAATTTCTTATGCCTCCACCGACTTCAACATCTACCTTTAAAGTTTTTACAACTTCTAATATAGTTTCTTTATTAATTAGTTTTCCTGCTTTAGCTCCATCTAAATCAACTAAGTGAATTAAATCCGCACCACTATCTACGAAAGACTTTGCTAACTCTAGAACATCTTGTCCAATAAAATCTGTTTTATTATAATCACCTTGAAATAATCTAACTGCTTTACCACCAATAATATCAATAGCTGGAATTACTTTCACTTTATCATCTCCCCAAATTTTTTTAATAAATTAAGTCCCGTTTCTCCACTCTTTTCTGGATGGAACTGCATTCCTATTACATTATCTTTTCTAACTATTCCAGGTACTTTAACTCCACCATAATTAGAATAAGCTATAAGATTTTCATCCATATATTCACAAGCCATAAAACTATGCACATAATATAGGAAATTATCCCCAGATAATCCACTTATAATATCATCATTATTGTTAATAACTATTTTATTCCATCCCATATGTGGAATTTTAACCTTTTCCTTTGGTTCAATTTTTCTTATATTACCTTTAATTAAGCCTAGCCCATGACATCTGTCTCCTTCAAAGCCTTCTTCAAATAATATTTGCATACCTAAGCATATTCCAAGAATTAATTTTCCTTCATTAGCTAAGTCCTTTATAAATATATCCAAATTATCATCTTTTAAATTATCCATAGCTTGCTTAAAGGCCCCAACTCCAGGTAATATAACAGCACTTGAGTTCCTAATTACCTCTTTATCCTTTGTAACAACTGATAAAATACCTAAAAAATCTAAAGCATTTTTAACACTTTTTAAGTTCCCCATTCCATAATCAATAATAGCAATCATACTACCCCACCTTGCTAAATATTTAATGATCCCTTTGTAGAAAGTACCATTTCTCTATCTTCATTATAAGAAATTGCTTCCTTTAAACATCTTCCATAAGCTTTAAACATAGCTTCTATTTTATGATGATCATTTTCTCCATAAAGAATTCTAAGATGTAATGTAGCATTTGAATTCATTGCAACAGCTCTAAAGAATTCCTTAGTCATTTCTGTTGAAAAGTTTCCTATTTGTTCTCTTTTAAATGCCCCTTCAAAATGTAAGAAACTACGTCCACTTAAATCTAATATAGCTTGACATAAGGTTTCATCCATAGGAAGAAATGAATTTCCATATCTCTTTATTCCCTTTTTATCTCCTAAAGCTTCATTTAATGCCTTACCTAAAGAAATTCCTATATCTTCAACTAAGTGATGATCACAAACATCAATATCTCCTTCTGCAAATAAATCAATATCTATAGAACTATGAAAAGAAAATAAAGTAAGCATATGATTTAAAAATCCAACTGGAGTTTTTATCTTACTTATTCCTTTACCATCCAAATTGATTTTTAAGGAAATACTTGTTTCTTTTGTAGTTCTATTTACACTAGCTATTCTATCCATATAAACCTCCCTATACGAAATGCTAGATAAATATTATATTGAGAACAACCTCAAAATCCCAAAGTCCTACTGATATAATATTTATCTATCACTATACTAATTTTACTAATTTAGCATTTTCATTTTGAATTATTAAAATAAAAAAACATTTTTTATAGCTTTTACAACTTTTGAGTTTTCTTCTTCTAAGCCAATAGTTATTCTAAATCTTTCATCTTCAAAATTTCTTATTGTTATATCTTCTTTTTCTAAAGCTTCAATTAATTTTTCTTTAAATTCAGTTTTTCCATATATAAAGTTTGCTTTAGAAGGATAAAACTTAATTTTAACTTCTTTATATTTATTTAAAGCTTCTTCTTCAATTTCTTTTAATTCCTTATAAAATCTTTTTCTTTCAGAAATAATGTAATTTAAATTATTTAATAAATCCTTACTATCCTTTAAATAATTTATTGCTATTTCTTGAGATAAAGAATTTACATTATAAGGTGTTTTATATTTTAATAATTCTGCAATACTTTCTTCATTTCCTATTAAAAATCCAACTCTTAATGCAGCTAGACCCCATGCCTTTGATAAAGTTCTTGTTACAAGTAAATTCTTATATTCATTTATAAGTGAAATAGCTGATACTCCATAAAACTCGTAATAAGCTTCATCTACTAAAACAACCTTATCTTTAAAAGCATCTAAAAGCTTTTTTATATCATCAATAATAAATCCATAACCTGTTGGATTGTTAGGATTAGAAAATAATATTAATTTAATATCATCACTTTGTCCTAAACTAATAAAATCATCTACATTAAAGCCTTTATCTAAATCAAAATCATACTTAACAATTCCACCCTCATTTATATTTGTATAAAAATCATACATTACAAAATCAGTGCTTAGTGTTAATATCTTATCTCCCTTAGAAATAATTTTACTAATAACTAAATTAAGCATTTCATCCGAACCATTACCAGCAATAACATTTTCCTTTTTCACTTCTGCATATTTACTATATGCCTCTCTTAAAGCATCACTATCGCTATCTGGATATCTATTTAACTCAATATTCTTTAAAGCTTCAACTACACTTGTAAGCTTATTTTCATTTATTTCAACTGGACTTTCATTTCCATTTAATCTTATTTTTGTATTATTATTATTTGAATAAACACCTATATCTTTAATCATTTTCTAACCTCACCTTTATAGAATTTCCATGAGCTGTTAACCCTTCTTTTTCTGCTAAAAGCATTATCTTATCTCCTACACTATTTAAAGCTTCCTTTGAATAATGTAAATATGAGCTTTTCTTAATAAAGCTATCTACACCAAGTGGTGATGAAAATCTAGCTGTTCCATTAGTAGGTAAAACATGGTTTGGTCCAGCAAAATAATCTCCTAAAGGCTCTGGTGAATAATACCCTAAAAATATTGATCCTGCATTCTTAACTTCTCCAAGATAATCAGGAGCATTTTCAACCATTAACTCTAAATGTTCTGGTGCAATTTTATTTGATATTTTTATACACTCCTTAATATCCTTACATATAACACACATACCATAGTTATTTAATGATGATTCTATTATTTCTCTTCTTGATAATAAAGTAATTTGTTTATTAAGCTCCTCTACAACTTCTTTATATTTTTCATAAGAAGTTGTTAATAATATAGATGATGCTAACTTATCATGTTCAGCTTGTGACATTAAATCTGCTGCAATATACTTAGCATTAGCATTTTCATCTGCGACAATTAATATTTCACTAGGTCCTGCAACCATATCTATATCTACATCCCCAAAAACTAATTTCTTAGCTGTAGCTACATATATATTTCCTGGACCTACTATCTTATCTACCTTTTTTATACTTTCCGTTCCATAAGCTAAAGCAGCTATACCTTGAGCACCACCAACCTTGTATATTTCACTAACTCCTGCTAGCTTTGCAGTTACTAAAATATATGGATTAATTCCTCCATCTGATGAAGGTGGTGTAATCATTACAATATCTTCAACTCCAGCCACCTTTGCTGGTATTACATTCATTGCAACTGAAGATGGGTATGCTGCAGTTCCCCCTGGTACATATACCCCTATTCTTTGTAATGGTAATATTATTTGCCCCATAAATATTCCATTTTCTTTTTCAATTGAATATCCACTTCTAACTTGCTTTTTGTGATATTCTTCAATATTATTAATTGCTAATTTCATAGCATTAATAAAGTCTTCTTCTACCTTAGTAAAGGCTTCTTCTATTTCTTCATTAGAAACTCTTAAGTTACCTATATCAACTTTGTCAAATTGCTTTGTATAATAATTTAAAGACTTGTCCCCATTTTTTCTTATATCTTTTAAAATATTATTAACTACATTTAAAACATCAGTACCTTCAGCGTCTCTATTTTGTATTATTTTTAAAATATCACTTTCTTTATCCTTAGATAAATCAAATATTTTCAACATAGCCCCACCTCTTTATTTATTGCTTATTTATTGCTTATTGATTGTCTTACACTTTCTAAAATAAAATCAATTTCCTTTTTCTTAAGCTTAAAGCTTGCTTTATTTACTATTAATCTAGCACTTATATCTTTTATTTCTCTTGATACTACTAATCCATTTTCCTTTAATGTAGTTCCAGTCTCCATAATATCTACAATTCCATCACATAAGCCAAGAATTGGTGCTAACTCTACTGACCCCTCAATTTTTATAATTTCTACATCTATATTATTTTGTTTAAAATAGTCCTTAGCAACCTTAGGATACTTTGTTCCAATTTTTATATGGCCTTTCATTTTAAACAAATCCTTGTCTGGCATAGATGCTACTATAAACTTACACTTACCTACCCCTAAATCTATAAGCTCATAACAATTATTATTTTTTTCTAAAAGTGAATCTAATCCTACTATACCTACATCTGCTACCCCATGTTCTACGTAAGTTATACAGTCATTAGATTTTACTAAAAAATAATCTATATCATATTTAGTATCATTGAAAACTAATTTACGTCCTTTATCTTTTAAATTATCTACCCCAAAACCAGCTTTTTCGAAAATTTTAATAGCTTCTTTTTCTAATCTACCTTTTGTTAAAGCAATACTAACCCCCATAATACTCCTCCCTTACTATTCTTATTTCCTTTTCTTCAGTTGAAGGTATTACCTCAACTACATAGCCTTCACTTCTAAGCTTCATGCTTTCTTTAATTGCTTCAATTTCTTTTTCCTTATTAAAGATAATTTTAAACTTAGTTTTAAGCTCTAAATTCATTGGTAATATGCTTACTAATTCATCTACATTTATAGAAAACCCTATAGCTTTAAAGTCCTTTTTACCAGACTTTATTAAATTGTCATATCTTCCACCACTTAAAACTACATTACCTGATCCCTCAACAAAGCCTCTAAATATTATTCCAGTATAGTAATTAACACTTGGTGTTATTCCTAAATCAAAGGTTATATAATCCTTATAGCCTAAGCTTTCTAATCTATTAGCCAAATTTTCTAAGGTTTTTATGCTTTCTAACATATTTTCATTAAAGGATATTTCTTTATAACTATTAAGAACTTCTACTCCATCACCAAATATAAAAGGCAACTTATAAAAAGTATTCTTTATATTTTCATCTAGATTTAATTTTTCTAAAAGTAAATTTAACTCTTGTATTTTCTTATTTTCAATTAACTCAGATAATAATACCTTTTCTTCTTTTGATATATTTAAGTCCTCTATTGCAGATTTAAAAAAGTTAACTTCGCCTATCTCAATCTTAAAATTCTTTGCCCCAGTTGATTTTAATGCTTCGATAGCAATTATTAAAACTTCTAAATCTGAAAAATCTTTTTCCTTTGTAATTAACTCAATTCCACAATCAGTGTACTCATTTCTTTTACCACTAAAATCTTCAAACACTCTAAATATTTTTGATGTATATCTTAGCTTTATACTTTCATTTATATTCTTAAATCTTGTAGAAACAAGTCTTACTATAGGAATTGTCATATCTGGTCTTAGTGCTAATATTCTTCCTTTAGAGTCAAAAAACTTATAAATATTCTCTTCTCTTAAGCCTGAATACTCATACCTGAAACCATCATAAAACTCTATACTAGGTGTAATTACTTCTTTATATCCCCATAAATCAAAGGTGTTATTAATTAAATTTATAACTTTATCTCTCTTTATACACTCTTCATTAGTTAAATCTCTTGTCCCATCAGGAATAATATTCTTATACATAAGCCCCCTCCAAAATTTTATTGCTTTATCACATTAAAGCGTTACATTAATAATAACACTTTCACTTCCTATATGTCAATCATTTATCAGAAAATTTACAAAACTGAGAAATAAAATTTACATATTATTCTAAATTCAAGAAAATATGTTATAATTTATTTATAATTTAAAAAACAAGATAAAAATATATTAAAAAAAGGAAGACTTTCAAGAAACCTTAACAAATAAAGTGTTTAGATTATGAAAGGTGTATTTTATGAGAATTTCTACTAAAATATTTTTTTCTGTATTGATTTACATTTTAATGGCACTCCTTAGTACATTTGAAGTTATACAAGATAGTATTGCTATGTTTTTAATATTTTTTACTCAATCTATATTTTTCTTTTATGATGCTTATGCTTTTTACAATAAAGATAATAAGCTATTTAAAAACAGTATAGTTTCAGGATTTATTATGATAGTGCTTTCATTTACAGGATTTATATTTAATAAGTAAAGATATAAAAAGAACTCTAATTTAGGATTTTCTAAATTAAAGTTCTTTTTATTTTATAAATAGTCATTCACATTTATAGCTTTATTACCAATATTCATCAATTTGCATTTCACTTATTCTTTATGTTTGGCTCTGTTTTAATTAAGTATTGATTTATTATGCTATTTTTAATAAATTAAAAAATATAAAATTAATATCTTACTTTTATGCTAATATAAACTATAATTAATGTATAATATAACTATATTAATTAACTATTGTATAATATTACTTATACAAATTTCTTTGTAAATTATGGTTTAAAGTAAAGCGAGAACAAAGTTTAGGGAATTGTAAAATAGGAGGTATAAAAGTGGAATTTTATTCGGATGAAAACACACATTCTATAGATGATTTAGAGCCTTGCTATAAAACTATTTATGAATTAGAAAATTATCTAATTACAAAATATAATGCAGAACTTATAAAGAAAATAGATGAACGGACTTTAAAGTTTACTAAGTACAATATTGCAAAAGATAAGTTTTCAGTATTACTTAAAGAAATTGTTGATTTAGATTCCTATGATTATAAGGGGGAAGACAGCCTACTTAAAGATATAGAAACAATAAATAATTTACCTAAAAGTTTATTAGATTTAGATATTGCCCAATATAAATTTGATGTAACCATAGAAAAAAGCATTATAGGATGCTTTGAAGTAATAATAGAGAGAAATACAGAATATGTTAATATGAAATTACAACAGATTTACGATGATATTAATCATAAAAATAAATTAATGAGCATTATGGCAGATATTATTTTATATCAAGGAGTAAATAAAGTAGACATTGATACAAAATCAGAACGGTTCTTTAAGTACGTTAGTGCAAAGGAGTTTTATAAGAATTATATATAAATTAGAGATATGATAATAGTTATGGTGTATTACTCAATTATTTAACAGGTAGAAAAGAAACTGTATTAAATTATGAGCATTAAATAGGAATTTAGCAGTTATATTTGTTAAATATATAAAAAAAGGTACTCTAAAAGTACCTAATCATCAATTGAGACTTATTTTACTTGGCGATACTCGCTCCCCAAATCTTACTTTTATTATATCACTTTTACTATAAAAGTAACTACTCTATAATACTTAATATTTACATTTCACTTATTTTATTTATTTCTTTTTCAGTTAACCTATATGTAGTCCACTCATCCATTGGAAAAGCTCCCAAGGATTTATAAAATTTTATTGATGGTTCATTCCAATTAAGGCACGTCCACTCAATTCTTTTACATCCCTCTTCTTTTGCTTTTTTTATAAGGAATTTAAAAGCTTCTTTTCCTATTCCTCTACCTCTAAATTCTTTTTTAATAAAAATATCTTCTAAGTATAAGCCACTCTTACCAATAAAAGTTGAGAAGTTATAAAAATATAAAGCATATCCTATAGGTTTTTTATCTAGTTCTATAATAACTACTTCAGCTCTCTTATTTTCAAATAAAGATTTTTTTAAACTTTCTTCAGTTGCTACTACTTCATCTGATAGTTTTTCATACTCAGCAAGTTCCTTAATAAAAGATAGTATAAGGTTACAATCTTCCTCATTGGTTTCTCTAATTTTTAAATTCTCTATACTAGTATCATAATATTTCATAAATATACCTCTCTTAAGTAGTAAAACTACGTTTTCTATGCAATATCCCTAATCATTGCTAAATTACATCTTTCACATACTTCTTCCTTTATTTCTTCAAAACCATACTTCTTATATAGCTTTGTTGCTTTATACAAAAGAGAATTAGTTTGCAACATAATACTCTTATACCCTAGTCTTATAGCTAATTTAAAAGAATTCTCTATCATTATATTTCCAAGCCCCATTCCTTGAAAATTCTTATTTAGGTACATCTTCCTAAGCTCACAGGTTTCTGAATCTATTTTATATATTCCGTAGCTTCCTATTATATTTCCCTTAAATTCTATAACTTCGAAGTCCCCATGATTCTCCATATAGTATTTAGGTATATCAGTAATATCTAAGTCTTCTTCCATTGGATTTAACTCTAGTCCATAAGGTTCTAAAGCTTCCTTTACTAATTTTAAAACCTCTGTTTCATCCCCTGCTCTAGCCTTTCTAATAATTAAATTTTTCATTATTTAGCCCCCCCATTTTTAATGTAAAATTTAGAATGTAAAATATAGAATTATTGGTGAAACTCCTTGCGGAGTTTCTAATTTAAAATATTTTTAGGTAATTTCAACGAAATTACCTAAATTAATTGCTTATTTTTATATTTATTTTTATATCCCTAAATTTTACTTTAATAAAAGTATATCATAAAAATTATTACTTCAATAATATTATACAGGATTTTCTAAATAATTTCATTATTAATCTTATCTTTTTTTATTAATTTTTTAAAGATTAAAATTACTAATACTATAACCTCTACTAAAATTAATAATTCTACAATATATATATTACTTATAACGCCCATTTGGTAAAGTCCTGCTGGAAAGTCTATAAACGCATGACATAATATAGCTAAGAAAAAGTAAATATACTTTTTTTCTTTTACAGCATAGAAAACTAAAACTGATAAAGAAATTTGAATACTTAGTGCTAGTATTCTCTCAACACCTGTCATCAAAAATAAAAAGGAAGAGCTATTTACGTATTGATTATAGGTTTTGCTTATTAGATCTTCAGAAACTGATGCTGCTTTCATCATAGATTGAAAACTTCCATTATTAATAAATATTGAGTATACAATAGAATTTATGCAACTAATTCCACCAATTAATATAGCTTCTATTCCTCCATGTCCAAGCCCATAAGTTATGGCTGTCATATTGTCTCTATCTTTTATTAAATATTTAAAACTTATTAATCTTGCTGTTTCTTCAAAAATACCTGCCATAAGTCCCCCATAAAGCATATATACTATAGAACTTCCCATTATAAATTGCGAAGTAGCTTTATTTATACTTAATAAGTAATAATGAATAGGTGCTTCAAGAACTTGTACTGCTATAAAAAAGGCTAACATACCTATAAAGAAGGTTTTTAATTTAACCTTATATTTTCTTTTTAAGTAAATTATTCCTCCTATAGGTAATACTAAACATATAATTAAACTAATAATCATAAAAGTTATTGATAAATTACTGACCATATCTAAATCCCCCA